>CAJOJV010000009.1:0-44114 GCA_905234995.1 uncultured Eubacterium sp.
AAAAATGAGTTATAATTATTTAAAAAAAATCAGTTTTGTTATTCCGTGTTACGGAAGTGAAAAAACAATTGAAAACGTTATTGATGAAATAATTAATGTGGTTTCACAAAAGTCTGAATATGATTATGAGGTTATTGCTGTGAATGATTGCTCGCCTGATAATGTTTATTTAAAGTTAATTAGCATTGCCTCAAACAACAAACGAGTTAAACTCATTAATCTTGCTAAAAATATGAATCGACCCGGAGCGGTTATGGCCGGCTTAAAATATGCAACAGGCGATTATGTTGTTGTTATGGATGATGACGGGCAATGTCCGATGGATAGGCTTTGGGAATTGGTTGAACCCTTGAATAACGGTTTCGATGTTTCAATGGCAGATTATCCCGAAAGGAAACAATCTTTATTTAAAGACTTTGGAACTATAGTTAACAAAAAGATGACGGAATGGATAATTGAGCGACCAAAAGATTTGCAGTTCACAAATTTTATGGTGTTAAAGAGCTATATCGTTAACGAAATAATCAAATATGATAATCCTTATCCGTATATGACAGGATTAATTCTCAGAACTACAAGTAGTATTACAAATGTGAAAATGGAAGAAAGAGAACGATTTGCCGGTGCGACAACATTTACTTTCCGGAAAATGCTAAAGCTATGGCTTAACGGACTTACGGCGTTTTCTATTAAACCATTGAGGGTATCTTCACTGATTGGAGTAATTTGTGCAATAATCGGTTTTACTTTTGGTATTTTTACAGTTATCAGAAAGCTTGTTGTTACCAATATAAGCACAGGTTGGAGCTCAACTGTTTCGTTGATTCTTTTCATAGGCGGTCTTATTATGATGATGCTTGGAATGATTGGCGAATACTTGGGAAGAATATACATTTCAATTAATAAATCACCACAGTATGTTGTTAAGGAAACCGTAAACATAGATGAAAATGAAAAGGAATTTAATCAATTCAAAATCTAAGTATTTTGTATTTTTACATATTGAGCTTCTTATCTTATCGTTAAGCGGCGTTTGTTCTAAGCTTGCGGCGCAGAATGAATTTTTGTCGTTCAAATTCATTTTTTGGTATGCGCTGGTTCTCGCAAATCTCGGCGTTTATGCAATCGTGTGGCAGCAGATAATCAAGCATCTGCCGCTCACAACCGCGTATGCAAATAAAGCTGTGGGCATAGCGTGGGGCATCCTCTGGGGCGTGATCTTTTTTCATGAGCAGATTAGCTGGAATATGATTGTCGGCGCAATAATCGTTATTGCGGGCGTAGTTATGGTGGTGAAGTCTGATGAATGAAAAAGCTTTGTTTATGCTGATTTTTATTTTCGGCGTTTTCATATCCTCGGCTTCGCAGATTTTGCTTAAAAAAAGCGCCGATAAGGAATATCCGAATAAAATCAGAGAGTATCTTAACCCACGAGTAATATTTGCATATACGGTGTTTTTTGCAGCAACGCTGTGTTCAATTACCGCTTATAAAAAGATACCATTGTCTCTCGGCCCGATTCTTGAATCAAGCGGGTATGTATTCGTTGCCGTATTGAGCTATCTGTTTTTGAAAGAAAAGATTTCAAAAAAGAAAATGCTCGGCCTTTCGGTGATTATAATCGGTATAATTATTTACTCAATATAAAAAATCAACCCCCTGATGCTGATGCATCAGGGGGTTTTACTATTTAATTATGCTTCGGAAAAGCTGTCTTTGCCAACTCCGCAGAGCGGGCAAGCCCAATCCTCAGGCAAATCCTCAAAAGCCGTGCCCGGCTCAATGCCGTTATCGGGATCGCCGATTTCGGGGTCGTACTCATATCCGCAGATATTGCAAACGTATTTAGCCATAGTTTTTCTCCTTATAATTACTGTCTTGTTGCTGAATAATTAACGGGAACCTTCTTGCTGAATAAGCCGTTGTTGTATTCCGGAATCCAGCTTTCTCCGCGCTCACAATTCGCCTTGAAGGTATCCTCGTCAGCCGCAACATTAACCTCTGTTAAGCCGACAAGCTCTTTGGTGTCGTCATTCTTATAAATAGCTTCCCACATACAGTGGTGGCCGATTGAGGTCACAGAGGACGGTATGTACATATAATCAAGCCCTCTGAGATGATAGAATGCATCGGAGCCGATCGTTTCAAGCCCCTCGGGAAGGGAATTATAAACATTGGTAAGCTCAGGCAAGGTATCGTAGAATGTTCCGGTAACCGGAGTTTCGGTCTTGTAGGAATAAATATGCCTCAGAGTTTCAATCTTGAATAATGCCTGCGGACCGATAACCTTAACACCCTCGGGGATGTAAAGCTCGGTAAGGTTTGCATAAGCAAATGCAAGCTGGCCGATTTCGGTAACGGTTGAAGGCACGATGTAGGTTCTCGTCTTAAGGTTGTACTCCTCGTAGAAGTTTTCATCATACTTCTCCGTGGTGCCCCAAAGCTCCCACATTTCATTTCCGTCATCATCCTGAAGCTCGGGATGGTAAGCCTGATAATAGCTGTTGGTTTTTGAATCGCAGTTTTTGCCGTTATTACCCGGGCATTTGAAATCCTCGGGGAATTCCGTCGGCAGTGTACCGGGGGCAATTCCGTTTTCTGGGTCGCCGACCTCGGGGTCATACTGCCTGCCGCAAACCTCGCATTCCCAGGTCAGATGAGCATAGCCCTCTTTGAGCCTGAGAGTTCTGTCATAATCGGTGGGATAGAATATGATTTTTGTCATATCCTTGGTATATACAACGCCGTCAACGTCGCAGTAATACGGATTTTCATCGTCAATTTCAACGTACTGAACGTTCCAGCAGGAATAGATTGATTTGCCGTCTATTTCCCTAACGTCCTTGCCGATGTAAATTCTTTCAATTGCGCCGTCGCAGTTGAAGGCGTAATCGTGAAGCACGGTAATCGGCTTGCTTGTGTCGCCGTCAACATAATCAATTCGCACATCTCTTACGCTGCCGGGGTTAGTGAAGGAAACAAGCTCATAAGTGCCGTCCTCAAGCTCTGAGAATTTGTATTCGGTAGTCTTTAAAGCTCTTACAGAGAAGAAAATACTAAGCGAAATCGCAATAAGAAGGGTTACTACAACGAGTATTTTCAGCTTCTTTGCATTGTCATAAGAAGCGCCGATTTTCGGAGCCTGAAGCCCTTCAATCTTATATGTCCAAACCTCATCGTCAGGAATGTCAAGCGTATATTCAGGCGCCTGCTCGGCAGCCTCCTTAGCCTCCTGAGCAAGGAAATCGTCAGCCTTTTCCTCTACTGCTTCGGGAGCGTTTTTCTTATTCTTTTTACTCATGACATCACCTCCACTGCTTCGGTTTCAACAGCTTCTTCAGCTTCTAAGGCTGCGGCAACATTCTCCTCGGGAGTGCTGTCGTCGCCCTCTTCCATCTGCTTTCTGGTAACCTCTTCACGGCGGCGCAGAACCTCCATAACGGCATTCTGCTTCTTGTCATCGTAATCCCAGAAGAAATACGGAATGGACATAAGCAGATATCCGATAATATCCATAATAATCGGAACAACGATGATTCTGCTTCTTGATTCGTCAATGAAGAGAACGTCAAAGTTAGAGTTAAAGCCGCCTCTGAGCATAAGCAGAGGAATAATCAAGCCGACAAAGGTTGTAATCGGGCCTGTAAACCAGCCGAATACGCCTGAGAAATTCTCAAGTCTTTCGCCTGAAAGATACATCTGATAGTCGCTGATACGGATATCCATATCGTGCCCGACTGAGGTGGGCACGGTTTTGCACATTTCCATAATAAACAGCATAACGATGGAAATAATGCCGCAAAGCTTCAGGTTGTGCCCAAGGAAAAGGTAGCTCAGCACGATAACCGTGTAGCCGATAGCCCTTGAGTACTGATAGAAAATCATAATCTGCTTATAAGTGAATTTCTTTATAAAGTAAGGTGTAAAGAAATCGGGCGGGGTTCCCGCAAAGGAAACCAGCGCAACGATAAGCGAATATGCAAGGCCGCTTAAACGGAAGGTGTAAAGATACAGAATCGTTGTAAACGCAAGCATACCGTTTCCGAGAGAGTCAAGAAGACCTACAATCGTAAGCGTCCATTTGTACTTGTTACGCATTACTCCGAACATACCGTCCCAGATATTAATGCTAACCTTCTTTTCAAGAGGCGGCTGCGGAATACGCTCCTTAATTCTGCCTGCAAGAATAATCGTCAGCGTTGAGAAGGTGAAGAAAATGCCCGGAATAATCCATTTGAATACTGCAATATCAGCCCACTTATCCTTGGTCATACCAATGAATACGGGAACGAGAATTGCAAGAATTGAATAGAACAGATGTGAAAGCTTAATCGGATATGCTCTAACGAAAATTCTTTCACGAACGTTAGGCGAAATATTCTGGCAGCACATTTCAAGATTGTTGCCGAAGCCGAATACGCAGTAGATTGCGAAGAGCAGGTTTGCAACCCAAACTCTTGTAACCTCGTCGCCGATCGTGTTGTAGAACGGAAGCCAACCGATTAAGATAACCATAATGTTCATCGGAAGATAATCGCAGTAAAGTGAATACTTATATCTGCCGAATTTCGGAATAAGCTTCTTTCTCCAGAAGATGTTACGGGCGCCCTTCCAGCCTGAGTTAAGGATGAAGGTACCCAAAATCTTAATGGAGGATGCCGCCGATATTCCCCTGAAGGAGTTAAGCGTAGCTACCAATGCGTTGTTCGGATTGAGGTACGGCGTGAAATTGAAGCAAATCATAAATAAGCCCAATAATGCCGAGCCAACGTAAACGAAGTATAGCTTTCTCTCCGTTTTTTTGGGCAGGAAGCCCAGATTGTCACTAACAATCCACCAAAGGATTGCCCAGAGATATCCGAGAGGCATATTTATAAGTCCGATAACCGAATAGGTAATATACGGAAGCTTATAATGATACATCATCAGATAACAGCCCGCACCGAAAGCTATGTATTCCAGAATTTTGGAAGCTGCATAGTTACTTCCGGAGCCGAAAAGTATGCTCAGGTACTCTTTGTACGGAACATATTTTCCGGGAGCAGGCTTACTCCAGTGAGTTTTGATTTCGGTAAAGAGTTGCTTTACCTTGTTTTCATTACCTGCCATAAATTTTCCCCTTTAAAAATTTATTTTTGCTTTATAAAATCAATATATTCTCTCGTTTTCGCAAGGAATATATTCATTTCCTCATTTGTGCCGATGGTTATGCGAACGTAATTATCAATCCTCGGCAGATTGAAATATCTTATGAAAACCTTCTGCCCCTTCAGCCATTCAAAATAATCTTTCATTGAATAGCTGCCGTGCGTTGCAAAAAGGAAATTCGTCTGCGATTCAAGCACTTTAAAGCCAAGTTCCTCAAGCTCAGCCTTAACTCTTTCGCGCGTTTCAATAACCATCGAAACGGTTTTGTTAAAATATTCGCGGTCGTTAATAGCCGCCGTGCCCGCCGCCATTGAAATGCTGCTGACGGTGTAGCTGTTATATGAATTCTTAACAGCCTCAAGCACGCCGATAAGCTCCTTACTGCCGAGCGCGAAGCCGATTCTCATTCCCGCAAGGCTTCTGCTTTTTGAAAAGCTGCCCGTCACGAGCAGATTATCGTATTTCTCAACAAGCTCGGCGCTTGAGTATCCGCCGAAATCAACGTAAGCCTCGTCAATAATAACGATTGCGTCCCGATTATATTCCAGCAGCTTTTCAATAAACTCTCTGCCCTCGCCGATAGAGGTCGGCGCATTCGGGTTCGGGATAACCACGCCGCCGTTTTCCTCTTTGTAATCCTCGGCGTTAATTCTGAAATCCTCGCCGAGCGGGTAGGTTTTGAAAGGAATTTCAAACATCCTGCACCAAACGGGGTAAAAGCTGTAAGTGATATCGGGAAAGGCGATTGGCTTATCACCGTTAAAGAATGCCTGAAAGGCAAGTGCAATAACGTCGTCAGACCCGTTGCCGAGAAATACGTTCTCGGCTTCAAGCTCGTAATAATCGGCAACCGCGCTTTTGAATTCGGTTGCATTAGCGTCCGGGTAAAATCTTAATTTGCCGCAATTAAAATCGTTGATTGCCTTTTGCACCATCGGGGAGGGGGGATAGGGATTTTCGTTAGCGTTGATTTTAACGATATCCTTTTCCTTGCTCTGCTCTCCCGGCACGTAGGGCTTGATATCTCTGATATTCTTTCTCCAAAGTTTGTCCATTAAAAATCCTCATAATTATACTTATAAGAATATTCTATCATAATAGTCCGTTTTTAGCAACTGTTAATAATTAATAATTGTTTTATATATATTTTTGTGATATTATATAAACATATTAATTATTTATAACATCATTTTTAAACGGAGAAGCTTATGGAAAATCTTTTGTTGGGCGTGCTTATCGCGCTGTCTTTAATAATTATCGTGCTTTTAATTGTGCTTCTTGCAAGGAAGCCGAAGCAGGATAATTCCGTCCTTCTGCTTGATCAGAAGCTTGATATAACCTCAAATCAGACGGCGCAGGGTCTGCAGGCGGTTTCTCAGCAGATGAACAGCCTAACGGAAAAAAACTATCAGCAGATGCTGAAAATCAATGAATCGCTGAATGAAAATTCGGAAAAGCAGACGAGGCGCGTTAACGAAGCCATCACTCTTATGCAGGAAAGCAATGAGAAAAAGCTTGATGAAATGCGGAAAACCGTTGATGAAAAGCTGACGGAAACGCTCAATCAGCGGCTTAACGCTTCGTTTAAAACCGTTTCGGAGCAGCTTCAAAACGTGTATAAAAGTCTCGGCGAGATGAAGGAGCTTTCGGCGGGCGTAACCGATAACGTCAAGGGGCTCAACCGCGTGCTCACAAACGTTAAGGCAAGGGGCACCTGGGCTGAGGTTCAGCTCGGAAATCTGCTTGATGAAACCATTCCGGGGATGTATGACGTTAACGTAAAAACTAATCCGAAGTATAACGGCCAGGTTGAATTTGCAATCAGAATTCCCAATCAGGAGGATGACGGCGTAACGTATCTTCCCCTTGATTCCAAGTTTCCGATGGAGGATTATATCCGCCTTTCGTCCGCTGCGGAGGAGGGCAATCTTGAGGAGCTTGACAGGGCAAAGAAAGCGCTTGAGCAGCGCGTGCTCACGGAGGCGCGCACCGTGCGTAATTATATCAGCACCCCCGAAACGACTCCCTTTGCAATTCTTTATCTTGCAACCGAGGGGCTCTATGCCGAAATCGCTTCAAGCAAAAGCGGAATAATGGAGCGTATTCAGTCCGAGGGCGTTATGGTTGCGGGACCGAGCACTATTATTGCGCTTCTCAATTCGCTTGCAATGGGCTTCCGCACGATGGCGATTAATAAAAAGGCAAACGAGGTCTGGAAAGTGCTCGGTGCGGCAAAATCGCAATATGATAAATTCGGCGAGCTGCTTGCGAAGGCTCGCAAAAAGGTTGATGAAGCGGGCAAGGTGCTTGATGAGGCAGACCACCGCAATGCAATTATTCAGAAAAACCTGCGCAATGTGGAGACTCTTGACGCCCCCGAAGCAACCGATATTTTAGGTTTGGAAGACTATAATGAACAATAAAAATATTGATAACGGCAATACCTTTGACTGGGGATTGGCATCCGAAAAATATTCGGAATTCAGGGATATTTATCCGCCCGTTCTTTATGAAAAGCTGCGCGCTCTCGGCGTTGCTGCGGACGGCACCTCGTGGCTTGACCTCGGCACGGGCACGGGTATTCTGCCGCAGAATTTGTATAACCCGAACGCCCGCATAACGGGCATTGATATATCCGAGCAGCAAATCCGTTATGCAAGGGAAAACGCAAAAAAGCACGGCTGGAATATCCGCTATTTTGCCGCTCCCGCAGAGGAAACGGGGCTTCCGGATAAAAGCTTTGATTTCATCACCGCAGCCCAGTGCTTCTGGTATTTTGACCGTGAAAAAATGCGCGGCGAAATCAAAAGGCTTCTGAAGCCGAATGGCACTTTTATTAAGGTTTATCTTGATTTTGTTTATGATGATGAGATAACGGCAAAAAGCCTTGCCCTCGTTAAGCAGTTTAATCCCGATTGGCAGCCCGCGGAAAGCTGGCACGATATGCTTGATGAGCTTTTTGACGGCAGAAAAACGGAAAGATTTGAATGTGAAATTCCGTTCACGCGTGAAAGTTGGCACGGCAGAATGTGCGCCTGTCGCGGCACGCTCGCCTCAATGGGTAAGGAAACCTTTGAAAGATGGAGCGCCGAGCATAAGCAAATGCTTGCCGCTTATCCCGAAAGCATCATAGTGAAGCATAAATTATATATCACATGTTTTAATTTGTAAAAAAGATGACAGGGGACCGTCCCCTGTCATCTTTTGTAGTAGCGGCTAATCCAAACTCGGCTCTTGTTCCCAAAAAACGAGGTATTGCGTAATCTCGCCGAAAGCAACCGTATTCATTTGATATTCGGTAATTTGAGGACTAAGCGCTTCGTACTGAGTCAAATCCTCTTCATTTTCCACCATTTTAAAATAATAATCCGTGTCTTTGACATTTCTCTCGCTGCTGTATGTTGATTGAATCGGACCTTCCAAGTAATTTGTACGATATTTATACACTCCTTCAAAATTGACTTTGTCGAGCATAAAAAGCCAAACATTACTTTCATCGGCAGATACAAAGAATTCAATATAACGGGTTTCGGTTTCCTTAACAAATATGGATTTACCGTAACGGTAGCCATCAATTCCGTAAGCCCCTCTTTCATATTTAGAACCGTCGTAAGTATAAGAAACAGCTTCGTCTATGGCTTCGCGTGGAGTGAGAAAATATGAATACGGATTAACAACCTCGGAATTTTCCATCAAATTCTGAAATAAGTCTATCATTACAATTCGTTTAAATGTGTAAACCGAAACTAGAATTAAAAATACAATTACAATAGTTATAAAGATATTCTTTTGCTTGTCTTTTTTCTTTATTGTATCAACGATTATTTCATCCGATTTATTCTGGTATTCCTCGTTTGGGATATCTTCGCCGAGCACAAGCTCATTTACAGATATTCCAAGTGCTTTTGAAAGAGGCTCAAGCATTGAATAATCAGGAAAGCCTCTGCCTGTTTCCCAACGTGACACGGCTTTGTCAGTGCAATTAATTTTTTCAGCAAGCTCTGATTGCGTCATTCCCAGTTCTGTTCGTTTTTGCTTGATGTACGCGCCCGTTTTGTTGGTGCTCATGCTTTCACCTCCAATGCATATTATACTTGATTTCGTTCGTTTTGTCACTCTATGAATCATAGAATTATTGCTTTTTTACAATGATTTCGGCGTGAACGACTAATGTGACAGGGGATCGTCCCATGTCGCATAATCCGAAAAATCAGGGGTTGACAAGTATACTTGGCAATGCTATAATAAAAATGCAAAGTGAACTTGTCAAAAGGAGGTATTGCTATGGATAAAAATGAAATACTTGAAAAAAGCAGAAAAGAAAATGAAAATATGGATGAGTTTGAAAAATTTGCGCTGATGAAAGCAGGGAAATGGGCTGTTGCAGTCGGCGGTATACTGTGCGTGGTTCTGTACACTATTGAGGCGGTATTTTTTGATGTTTTTAATTTGGATTTGTGGGGAATTTTTCTTGCTCTTTCCGGAGTCAATTTAACTGTAAAATATGCATATCGCAAAAAGGCGCACGAGCTTGTTTTCGGCGTTTTGGAGCTTTTGGCTGCAGTTCTTCTGATAATTATTCATTTTGCGAGGCTGGCAGGATAATGGACGATAAGCTTATACTTAAAAACAACCTGAAGGAAATCAGAAAAAACCGCGGTCTATCCCAGCAGGCGCTGGCGGATATGGTAGGCGTATCGCGAAACACTATAAGCTCAATTGAAACGGGGCAGTATTGCCCCACCGCCAAATTAGCGCTTATTATCTGCATTGCGCTTGATATGAGCTTTGAGGAGCTGTTTTATTTTTGAGTAGTATAATTTTATGCCCTACCTTTAGTAAAGGGTTTACGAAAGGGGGCGCTCACTCGTTATCGGAAGGCGCACATTCTGCGCGCCTCTTGGAGGTCGTTTCAAATCCCTTCGGGCAAAACAGCAGGTATCCGAGAGGATACCTGCTGTTTTGGTCTGCCCGAAGGGATTTGAACCCCCAATCCCCAGAATCGGAATCTGATGCATTAGCCATTGTGCTACGGGCAGTAATTATTAACTTTATATTAAATTTCATTTTACAACCTGAAAACAGTTGTTGTCAACAAACTTTTGTGATATAATGCAGAAAATCATTAAAGATTTGGGAGTTGATACAATGACAATTAAGGACTTTCCCGAATGGGCAATTAAGGAAAACGTTGATTTTGCCGTTTCCGAAATCGGCAAGGTAATCAAAAAATACGGCCCTCGCGAATCGGGTAATCAGGCGTGTTATGATGCCGAAAAGCACCTAAAAAAGGAAATGGATCAGTTTTGCGACGAGGTTCATTTTGAAGAATACAAATGCGCGCCGAAGGCGTTTCTGCATTTCACAAAGCCGTCCGCAGTCTTCATCGGGCTTGCGATTATCGTCGGTTACGTGCTGAGCTTTCTCGGCATAATTGATAATATGTGGGCTCACGTTATCGCAGGCGCGGCGTGCGTAATCGTGCTGTTCGTTGCATATTTTGAATTTCTTATCTATAAGGAATTTCTCGACGGGCTTTATAAAAAAGTAACTGCTCACAATCTTGTTGCAACCCGTAAGCCCAAAGGCGAGGTTAAGCGCAGAATTATCATCAGCGGGCATATTGATGCGGCTTATGAATGGCGCCATATTCTCTATTTCGGCGGCAAGGGCTTCGGACCTCTGATGTTCGGCGCAATCGCGTTTGCGCTGCTGACGGTTATTATCACGATGCTTAACGTTATTGCAAATTTCGTTGATATGGGCGCGTTCGGCAGCTTCCTGCAAAACTATTCTTATTATATTAATGCGGTCACTTTGCTTCTTATGATTCCTCTTTTCACCTTCTGCAATTTCAAGCGCGTTTCTCCCGGGGCAAATGACAATCTTACGGGCACCTATGCCGCAGTTTGCGCGCTTCGTATGCTTGATATGGCGGGCGTTGATTTTGAAAACACTGAGGTTGTTGCCATGATTAACGACGGCGAGGAATGCGGTCTCCGCGGCGCAAGGGCGTATGCAAAGGCTCACCTTGACGAGCTTACCGACCCGAACGTTGAAACCGCCGTGCTCTGCGTCGATACGGTAACTGATTACGATTATATCAACATTTACCGCAGCGATATGACGAACACCGTTAAGCACGATTTGGGCTTTTCACAGCTCGTGCTTGATGCGGCGCACGAGGTCGGCCTTGAAAAGGCAAAGTTTTCAAACATCTATTTCGGCGCTTCGGATGCGGCGGCGTTCACTCAGCTCGGTATAACCGCAACCTGCTTTGCCGCTATGGACCCGACACCTGCGGATTATTATCATAACCGCCGCGATACCGCTGATTTACTTCAGCCCAAAACGATTGAGGCGGGCTTCAAAACCGTTATTGCAACAATTCTTAATTTCGACGCCCACGGCGCAAAGAATAAATAATATCAATTCGGAGCATAGCATCCGAAAACTGACCACTGATCACTGGCCACTGACCACTAAAAAAGGATGTTTCCGATTGGAAACATCCTTTTGTTTTGTCAGCAAATCATTCCGCTGCTCACCCAGTCAAGCACGGGCTCGTATTCCTCTTTATATTGGTCAAGCCTGTCCTGATTTGAATCAACGAAGGCAAGCAGCTCGTCCGAATCCTCAAAATCAAAGGTGAAATCCTGCTCAAAATCATAGGTAACGGTGAACATATAATCAAACAAATCGTTTGCCGAATAATCTTCTAACATTTTGTCCGCCACAAGCTCTGAAACGTATTCAAGCGCGTTGATAACGGTTGCCTCAAAATCGCCGCTGCAGTCAATTTCCTCCTGCGCTTCGCAGTATGCAAGGATTTCATCGTCGCTTATTCCAAGGTCGGCGCAGGCGGTAACGATATCCTCATATCCCGTTTCGTTAACCTCATCGTAAACTCTGTATTCAAATTCGCCGAGCAGGTTCTGAATTGCAACTGCCTTGAAAACGCAGTCCGCCTCTCTGCCTGCCTCGTCCGTGATAACGAAGCCGTCCTCCTTAAACTGCTCCCACACAAGGGAATAAAAAACGTAAAACTTCGGCTTCTCGCTGAAAATGCTTTCGTAAATATAATCGTCAATGCCCATAAAAATCTCCTCTGAAAAGCATAAATTGTTTTACACATTAATTAATTTGTATTACCACATTATACAGTATAATACATAATATTCCGATTTTCAATATTGCAATGGAAATAATAATGATATATAATTAATCTAATATCAATTTTTATCGGCGGTGGTTTTATGCCTATCAGTATTAAAAGTCGCGAGGCGGAGGTTTTGTGCCTGCAGCAGGGCGCAATGCTCCATTCGCTTAAAAAGGACGGCGTTGAATATCTCTGGCAGGGAAATCCCGATTTCTGGGGCGGGCAGGCGCCCGTGTGCTTCCCGATAGTCGGCGTGCTCAAGGAGGGAAGGGCGCTTGCTTTCGGCAAGGAAACGCAGATGAAGCGCCACGGCGTTGCAAGAATTAATCCGTTTGAGATTAAGGAGCAGGGTGCCAATTTCGTAACCTTCGTTCAGAATTCAACGGAGGAAAGCAAAGCGGATTTCCCGTTTGATTACAGGCTTGAGATTAAATATACGGTTGTCGGCAGCACGGTTACAACGGAATATACAATCTTTAACACGGGTGAGGAAAAGCTGCCCTTCGTAATCGGCGGTCATCCCGCGTTTAACTGCCCGCTTGCTCAGGGCGAGGCCTTTGAGGATTATAAGGTAAAATTTGATAAGGTTATGACTCATAAGTGCCTGCGGCCTGACGTTGTAACCGGGCTCGTTGATACCTCAAAACGCTTTTCGGTTCTTGAAAACACGGATGAAATTGCAATGCGCCACGAGCTTTTTGTTGACGACGCTATGGTGTTTGACGGCATTGAGGCAAAATCCGCAACCCTCATCGGCAAAAGTGGCAGGGGAGTTCGCCTTGATTTTCAGGATTTTGAAAATCTGCTCGTGTGGAGCAGCGCAAACGGCGGCAATTTCGTTGCATTAGAGCCATGGACGGGAATTTCCACCTGCCTTGATGAAAGCAAAATCTTTGAAAATAAGCGCGGAATGACAATCCTTGAGCCTGACGAGCAGGCTTCGTTTAAATTCAAAATCACTTTGTTATAAAAATATTTTTCAGGAGATAAATTATGGAAGAAAATAAGGATTTGGAGCAGGCTGAAAGCACGGAGCAGAAGCCCGCAGAAGCAGAAAAAAAGTCGGACAAAAAGAAGAATATTATAACGATTGCAGTATGCGCAGTTGTGATTATTATTGCCGTAATTATAGCCGTAGTCGTTATTAATAACGGCAAGGATAAGCAGCAGGAAAACGGCGGCGAATCCACCACTCAGGCGGTTTCCTATGAAACCGTAACCGATGAAAGCGGCGAGCCCGTAACCGACGGTGAGGGAAACACCGTAACGCAGGCGGCGACTACCGAAAAGGGCGCTTCGGGCTCTGATAATTCAGGGTCGGGCGATAGCTCTGACAGCGGCTCGGACGGCAGCGAATACCTTGTCGATGAGCAGACCACGTATGAATTTACAACCTCCGCAAAAGCTGAAAACCGCACGCTTCATCTTATTGTAACAACTCCGCTTGAAAGCGGCACAAAGGACACGGTTATTATTTACGTAAACGGTAAAGAGGATAATCGTTACGATATTCTGCTTGACGGCAAGGAATATCTTTTCGAAACGGAAAACAAGTATAAGGGCGACGCTGAGGTTGTTGTAATGCTTGAAACCTACGGCACGAGCGTAACGCGCACGATCGGCGAGCTTTACGATACGGAATCCTTCGTTTTGCCGCTGAATCACATAGAAGAGGGCTACGGGGAAATAGATTAAAACCGAATGTTTTACAGAGCAGGCTATGCCTGCTCTGTGTTTTTTGTTGAAAATATATTAAAAACAATGTCAATTTAACTGAAAAATTTTAATATATTATAAAATTGCTTGTTGAATTATAATTTATATTATGTTAAAATATTTGCGGATTATTTATAGGGCGTACTGCGCCCAATCCGTTTTTGATGTAATTTATGAACAGAAAGTTCTAACAGGAGGTATTTTTTCTATGTTACAGAGAAAAAAGAAAACAATGGATGGTAATAACGCTGCCGCTCACGTGTCCTATGCGTTCACTGAGGTTGCCGCTATTTACCCAATCACCCCCTCTTCCGTTATGGCAGAGGTAACAGACGTTCTTTCTTCAAACGACACAAAGAACATCTTCGGCCAGAATGTAAGAGTTCAGGAAATGGAATCAGAGGGCGGCGCTGCAGGCGCAGTTCACGGTTCACTTTCCGCAGGTGCTTTAACAACTACATATACGGCTTCACAGGGCCTTCTCCTTATGATTCCGAATATGTATAAGATTGCAGGTGAGCTGCTTTCATCTGTTATCCACGTTTCAGCTCGCTGCGTTTCAACTCACGCTCTTAACATTTTCGGCGACCATTCCGATATTTATGCTTGCCGTCAGACGGGTTATGCAATGCTTTGCTCAAACAACCCTCAGGAGGTTATGGATTTAGGCGCTGTTGCTCACCTTGCAACTCTTAAGTCCTCAGTTCCTTTCCTTCATTTCTTTGACGGTTTCCGCACCTCACACGAAATTCAGAAGATTGAGGTTTGGGATTATAACGATCTCAAGGATATGGTTGATTTTGAGGACGTTAAGCGCTTCCGCGCTCACGCTCTTAATCCTGAGCATCCGACCCTTCGCGGTTCAGCTGAAAACTCAGACCTTTTCTTCCAGCACAGAGAGGCTTGCAACAAGTATTATAACGATTCCGTTGAAACCACCGTTATGTATATGAATATGATTAACGAGAAAATCGGAACCGATTATAAGCCGTTCAATTATTACGGCGCTGCTGATGCAGAGCACATCATCATCGCTATGGGCTCTGTTTGCGACACTATCGCAGAAACAGTTGATTATCTCAACGCAAAGGGCGAAAAGGTTGGCCTTGTTAAGGTTCATCTTTACAGACCTTTCTCACCGAAGTATCTCCTTGATGTTATTCCCGCAACCGCTAAGAAGTTCTCCGTTCTTGACAGAACTAAGGAGCCCGGCTCAATCGGCGAGCCTCTTTATCTTGATGTTGTTGCTGCATTCAAGGGCTCACAGTTTGAAACCACTCCTGTATATAACGGCCGTTACGGTCTTGGCTCTAAGGACACCATTCCTGCTCATATTCTTGCAATTTACAATAATATGAAGGCAGACGCTCCTAAGCAGACCTTCACAATCGGCATCATCGATGATGTAACAAACCTTTCACTTGAAGCAGGCGAAAGCGTTGACACAACTCCTGCAGGCACAACAAGCTGTAAGTTCTGGGGCCTCGGCTCTGACGGTACCGTTGGTGCAAACAAAGACTCCATCAAGATTATCGGCGATAACACCGATATGTTCGCACAGGGCTATTTCTTCTATGATTCAAAGAAATCTGGCGGTATCACGGTTTCTCACCTCCGCTTCGGCTCAAGCCCGATTACCTCAACATATCTTATCAACAAGGCTAATTTCGTTGCCTGCCATTGCCCGTCATATGTAACCAAGTATGATATGGTTCAGGATCTCGTTCCCGGCGGCACCTTCCTTCTTAACTGCATCTGGTCTCCGGAAGAGCTTGATAAAGAGCTTCCCGCAGCTATGAAGAGATATATTGCTAACAACGATATTAATTTCTATATCATTAACGGTATCAAGATTGCAGAGGAAGTTGGCCTTCGCGGCAGAGCTTCAACAATTCTTCAGTCTGCATTCTTCACCATTTCGGGCATTCTTCCCGTTGAGCAGGCTATCGACCTTATGAAGGCTGCTGCAACCAAGAAGTTCTCCAAGAAGGGCGATGCTATCGTTGCTTCTAACCATCAGGGTATTGACCGCGGCTCCAAGGAGCTCATTAAGGTTGACGTTCCCGAAAGCTGGAAAACAGCTGTTGATGAGGAAGAAGAGCTTGTTGTTAACACAGACCGTGAGGATATGAAGGTATTCGTTAAGAATATTCTTGATCCGGTTTCACACCAGAAGGGCGACACCGTTCCGGTTTCCAAGTTCGTTGATATGGCAGACGGCGTATTCCCGCAGGGCTCTGCTGCCTTTGAAAAGAGAGGCATCGCTGTTGACGTTCCCGAATGGGATCCCACAAACTGCGCTCAGTGTAACCGCTGCTCAATGGTTTGCCCGCACGCTGTAATCCGTCCCGTTGCTTTAACGGCTGACGAGCTTGCAGCTGCTCCTGCAAACACAAAGGCAGTTGACCTTAAGGTTCCTAAGGATACAGGCCTTAAGTATGCACTCATTGTTTCAACGCTTGACTGCACGGGCTGCTCCTCTTGCGCAAACGTTTGCCCGACCAAGTCACTCACAATGAAGCCAATCGCTTCTCAGATGGACGAGCAGCCGGTTTACGACGCTCTTTGCGATATCGAGCCGAAGGCAGAGGTTGCTTCCGATAAGACCATCGTTTCAACTCAGTATCTCAAGCCTTATCTTGAGTTCTCAGGCGCTTGTGCAGGCTGCGGCGAAACTCCTTATGCAAAGCTTGTTACTCAGCTTTACGGCGATAAGATGTATGTTGCAAATGCAACAGGTTGTTCCTCAATCTGGGGCGGCTCTGCTCCTTCAACTCCTTACACAGTAGATAAGAAGGGCAATGGTCCTGCTTGGTCTAACTCACTGTTTGAGGATAATGCTGAGTTCGGTCTCGGTATGTTCCTTGCTCAGGCTCAGATTCGTTCAAGGCTGGCTGAGGATGCTATGAAGCTTCAGAATTCTTCCGTTGCAGAAGAGGTTAAGGCTTATCTTGACACCTTCACATCCACCCGCGGCAACGATGCTCCTGCAAAGGCTCTCATCAAGGCGCTTGAAACCGTAACCCTTGAGGGTGAGGAAAAGGCAGCTGCTGAGGACTTCCTTAAGGATAAGGATTACGCAGCAAAGAAGAGCCAGTGGATCTTCGGCGGCGACGGCTGGGCTTATGATATCGGCTTCGGCGGTCTTGACCACGTACTCGCTCAGAATCAGGACGTTAACGTTCTCGTATTCGATACCGAGGTTTATTCAAACACCGGCGGCCAGGCTTCTAAGGCTACTCCTACCGGCGCAGTTGCTCAGTTTGCTGCTTCAGGTAAGATCACCAAGAAGAAGGATCTTGCAAGAATTGCAATGTCTTACGGCTACGTATACGTTGCTCAGGTTGCTATGGGCGCTGATTACAACCAGTGCTTAAAGGCATTCAAGGAAGCTGAGGCTTATAACGGACCTTCAATCATCATCGCTTATGCTCCCTGTATCAACCACGGTATCAAGATGCCGTTCAACCAGGCAGAGCAGAAGAAGGCTGTAACCGCAGGCTATTGGAATCTGTTCAGATATAATCCTGCTCTTATCGAAGAGGGCAAGAATCCGTTCTCACTTGATTCCAAGGCTCCGACAGGCGATTATCTTGAGTTCATCAACGGCGAAACCCGTTATTCATCACTCAAGAGAAGCTTCCCGGATAAGGCTGAAAAGCTCTTCGCAATCGCTGCAGAAAACGCAGTTCAGAAGTATAACGAGCTTGTTCGCACTGTTGAGTATTATGCTCCGAAGGCAGACTAATTGAATTAATTCAAACGCTTAAAAGGCTTGGGAATTATTCCCAAGCCTTTTTGTTAATGTATTATTAATAATTATTGCTTTTACATATTTTTAATGTTATAATAAAATGTAATATTTTATGCTTTTGGGGGGCGATAAAATGAAAAAATTCTTAAGCCTGCTTCTGGCGGCTGTTTTGGTAATCACCTCACTGTCCTGTGCAACCGTTGCGTTTGCAGAGGATGAGACTGATTATTCTCAGTACACCCTGCAGGATATAACAAACGTTGAATTTAAGTGCGCGTCTGACGTCGTTTTGCTGGATGACGTTATGTCGGCAATTCTTGCAACCGTAACTTTTAACGACGGGAAATCGGCAACCCTTTCTGCGTCATTTCCTTTCAGCGAGGTCGGCGGCTTTGATTCGCTGAACGATTTCAGAGAAGAATTTTTTGCCGAATGTGATATTTTCACGGATGATATCGTTTATGGCGAGGAAGGCTATGCAAACGTGCGCAACGTTATTTGCACCTACGGTGAATATACCGAGGAATTTCAGGTAAATAATATTGAGGTTGAGCTCAGCGCCACAACGCCGGATAACGTTCTCATTCCGCTTCAGTCCGTTCAGAGCGGCAGATTCACTGATTATATTTGCAATAATATTAACGTTGTTGCTAACGGATATGTTGACGGGGAATACACAACCTTAGTAAATGCTGCATTCTCAGAGGTTATCCGGGATATTGCGGGAGAGGAAATAGAATTTGACGGCTTCCGTTTGGGCTTCCGCACGTTTGCGGGCAATATTGCTTCGCAATTCGGGCTTGACGTCGGCGATGAAAACCAGTATAACATTCTTTTCAATCTCAACAGCGGCGATGACCCGCTTGACCCTGAGAGTATTGCAATCGGTGATGAATTCCCGATATCCGTAACCTGGGCAAACTGCAGTGCAGATCTTAATATCGAATTTGTTGATATCACGGATTTGTATGATTCAATCGCGCTTAATGAGGAAAAGCTCGTTAGTATCAGCACCTCCTTTGAGGACGTAACCTTCCTTTTCACCCCCGAGGAAAGCGGTTACTATATCTATTATTCAAGCGGTGAAGAGGATACCTACGGCGATATTGACGACCTTTATCAGGGCAACGTTGTCGGCGAAGGCTTCGGCGGCGAGGGTGAAAACTTCCGTATCGTTATGTATATGGAAGCGGGCGAAACCTATATGCTCATAAGCCATATTGAAAACGGCGAAACAGGCTCCTATACCGTAACGGTGGAAAAAAGCCCCGTAACCTCCGTAACGTATACTCCGGCTTTTGATATTGAAATCAAAGAGGGCACTTACGGCGAATTTATTGAGGATAACGGGCAGACCATTTGGGTTTATGATTGCCCGAGTATCAACTATGGCGATCAGCTGGAAATAACCTATATCAACGATAATGAGGAAGAGGAAACCGTTGTTTTAACGAATATCGGCTGGTCTGATGAATATCAAACCAATGGCTTTTATAACGAGGATGAAGATTACTTCGTTCCGCTCAATGACCTTCACCCGGACACTAATCAGTCCCCCGAAATGATTTGGGGGCTTGGCGTTGAGGGTATGCTTTTCGTTGTTACCTTTATGGGCATTGAGGCAACCGCTCCCGTAACGATTGTTGAAAATGAATATGAATCAATAGTTTATACCCCCGCAAATCCGATAGAAATTGAAGATCATACACACGGTAATGTTGAACGCGAGGGTGAAGAGGATGAATTCTTCAACTATTGGATTGAGGATCTTCTTGAGCAACCCGGAGATACCATCACCGTAACTCCTAAGGAGGACGACCCCGTTGTTTATACCTATGATGAAAGCAGATGGGGCTTCTTTGACGAAGACGATCGTTCTTTCAGCGATCCGATAGAAACCAGGGATAAGCAGTGGGAGGAGCACTGGCAGGCGGGCGGAACGTACAGCTTTATGGTTCTGTGTGCAGGTATGCCAACCATTCTTCCCGTAACGATTATTCAGAACAGCATTGAATCCGTCGAGGTTAATTTTGACACCATTGAGCTTGTTGATCACGTAAACGGCGATATTTGGGAGGAGGACGGAGAGAGCTATTTCCATTATAATTACAGCCTCTTCAAGGACGGCGATACTTTCACAATAAATTATGCGAACGGCACTTCCTCCAAATATACCTTTGCCGGATATTCCGAGACTTTGTATACCGATTATTTTGAAAATGAAGGCGGAGATATTATAACCGTCGGCTCAATATCATGCACGGATAATCAGTGGCAGAATCACTGGGTATTAGGCGGTGAAAACCAGTATATTGATATCGGTTATCACGGCATAACCACCCGCGTTTCGGTTGTTATTAATGAAAATCCGGTTTCCGCAATAAGCTTCACCAAGGCTGAGCCCTGGTCAATCACGGAAAACACAAACGGCTATGAAGCAACCGATGATAACGGTGATACTTATTGGGAATACCACACCCCGGGCTTTGCACAGGGCGATATCTTAACGGTTTATTACAGTGATGACAGCAGCACGGAGTTCGTTTGTCAGGGTTATTCCGAGCAGTATAGCATGGATTACTTTGAGGATGAGAACGGCAATGTTCTCACGGAGGATGACGTGCGCCGCAGCACTAACCAGAGGCAGAATCACTGGGTAGCAGGCGGCGAAAACCAGTATGTAATCGTTGAGTATTACGGCTCAAGCTTTAACGTTCCTGTTGAAATCACCGTAAATCCGATTGCGTCAATGGAATATTATCAGTCTTCACCCGTTCAGATTTATGAAAACACCAACGGAGAATATAAAACCGATAATAACGGCGAAACGTATTTCGAATATAATTACGGTCCCGCAAACGAGGGCTCATATATCCGCGTTGAGAATATAGACGGCTCTGAGGTTTACTATTACGGCGATGGTTATTGGAACTTCTTTGATGAGGACGGCAATCAGTTCCCGTATCAGCTTATGAGGAGCGATAATCCGTATCAGGATGCGGAGCACTGGATTCTCGGCGAAACCTACGGCTTTACGCTTACCGTTGCGGATGATTATTATAACGCTCTGTTCACCTTTGAGGGCGAGGTTCAAATCATTGAAAGCCCGTATGCTTCAATTGAGTATATCCCCGCAAACGATATTGTTTTCTATGAAAACACCTTGGGCAACTGGACGTTTGATGACGACGAAAACGAGTATTTTGAATACGATGTTTTCAGAAAAGTCCGCCAGGAAGGCGATCAGATTGTTGTAACCTATACAGATGAAAGCGTTGCAACTTACACTTATTCCGTTGAAGATTGGGATTTCTTTGATGATGAAGGAAACCGCTTCTTCGGCGATGTGGTATATCAGAACCGTCAGAATCAGACGCATTGGTATGTCGGCAACAGCTATGTATTCTATATGCTGCTTGCAGACGTTCCTGCTCCGATAACGGTAACCATCATTGAAAACCCTGTTGCAGCTATTGAATTCGCTCATAACGGCAGCATTTCAATGATTGAAAACACAAACGGCAGATATGAGAATGATGAAAACGGCGATTTCTGGTATTACTATACTCCGTATTTCTTTAATTCCGGCGATGTTTTAACCGTTAATTATAAGGACGGCTCGTCCTCCGAATACCGTTTCATGGGTTATTCGTCAACTTATGAAAACGATGTTTTTGAGGATGATAACGGCAACGTAATTCTTGCAAGAGATATTGAGCGCAATGATAATCAGTGGGAAAACCATTGGGTATTGAACGGCGAGGATCAGTATATCACCCTCAATTATATGGGCGCCACCTTCAATATTCCCGTTGAAATAATTGAAAATCCCGTTTCGGCAATCGAATATACGATGGCAAATCCGATAAGCTATGTTGAGAATACAAACGGCTATACCCGCTATTCCGAAGCGGAGGAACAGGAGTATTGGTATTATCAGATTTCGGGCTTTACCAACGGCGATGTTTTAACCGTTTATTACAGCGACGGCACCTCCTGCGATTATACATACGTCGGTTATGATGAGGATACGCATCGGGACGTTAATGCATTTATTAGTGCTGCGGGAGACTCCATCTCCGGAAATGACGTCAGCCTGTTTGAACGCCAGCATGAAAACCACTGGTATGTTGACGGCGATTACAATTATATGTACGCCGGATATATGCAGCGCGAATATGCGATTCCGGTTGAAATTACGGCTGATTTGCTGCAGTCAATCCAGTTCATTCCTAACGGCGACCTCGTTTTGTATGAAAACGGCTTCGGCGAATTTATGCAGGAGGATGAGGAAGAATACTTCCGATATGACCTTAGCGAGCTCCTTTATATTGAGGGCAATCAGTTAATTCTTAATTACGGCGACGGCACTTCGGATACCTTCACCTGCACTCAGATGGAAGAGGGCGACGGCTACACTTATTTAACTTATGTTAATGCTGACGGCGTTTTCCTTGATGAAATAGGTGATTTTGATGCAACGGGTGATTTCCCGTGGGCGGTTGGCAGTAATAACACGCTTACGGTTGCTTTCAGAGGCCAAACCTGTGACGTTCCCGTAACGATTATTGAAAGCAATGTTCAGAGTATTGAATATATTCCGCCTTATGATATTGAATTGATAGAGGGTATCACAAACTGCTGGTATAACGAGAGCATCGGTGCTTATTACTATTCCGTTGATATTTATTACACGGATGCTCAGCTCGTTGTAACTTATGATGATAACACGTCAAAAACCTTCACCTGTAACGACCGCTTTGAGTTCGTAACGGCTGACGGGGAAAAGCTTGAGGGCTATCTGAACGTTACGGATAACCAAAATGAAAGCCCGTGGGCTGAGCTCGGCGCATATCAGTTCAATATTGAATATCTCGGCGCTTCAACAACCGCAACCGCGCATATCGTTGAAACTCCCGTAACCTCTCTGGAATTCAACGGCGACAATCCGCTCTTTATCAGCGAAAGCGATTTGGAAAATAATTTCTTCCTGAGCGATTATTTCTACAGGCTCGGCAGAAAGCTCATTGTAAGAGATAAGTATAACAACACCACAAGCTATATTTATAGGTATAAAACCTTTAATAACGGCTATAGGGAAACGTTCTTCTGCGATGAGTGGGATAACGTTTTGCCGAATGAATGGACCTTAACGTATTATTACGATGATAATGAGCCCTTCGTTTACGGCAAGGATAACACCCTTGATATCGGTTATCTCGGCTATGTAACGAATATTCCGGTTTGGGTATATCGCGAAAATGCAGATTGCGATGAAAGCGCACTCGTTAATGCAATTCAAAGAACTCTTGCTATGGATTTGGTTGCAAATGCAAGGTGCTACACCGGAGAATCCTTGATGATGATTACGGAAGCGTATAATTCGGCAACACAGCTTCTGGGCACCAATGCTTCTCAGGAAACCATTGATGCGGCAACGAGAAATCTCTTAACCGCTATTTCGGAGCTTGAACCGTATATCAATTTAAAGGTATCTGCAAATAACGGCTCCGTTTCGGTTGCTTATGATGATTTCGTCGGCACGGTAGGCCTGCACTCCCTCGTTTTCGGAACGGAGGTAACGCTTAATGCAGTTGCAGGCGACGGCTTCACCTTTATTGGCTGGTACGATACCGTTTCGTGCAGAATAATGTCAACGGACGCTCAGTACACCTTTAAGCTCACTTCAAACACAAATCTTAAGGCTCTGTGCGTTGCAAACGCCTCTGCGACGCTCACCTTCGCGAATGACAGTGGCTGGATTGCGGGCACGGTAACCAAAACCGTTGAGGAATGGCAAACCGTAACAAGCCTTGACGATATGCTTCCGGATCTTCCGTATGCATATGAATGTGCGAACAGCAGCTGGGACTATGACGAGCTTGAAATTCTCACAAAGCTTCAGTCGGGCGAGGACGCGCTGATTGTTGCATATAGTGAAAGAATTGAGCCGGACAGACCTGAAATCGCACCCCCGTCAAATGATAAGGGAATTCCCGAATTAACGCTTGCTTACAGCTTTGATAATGACGCGTGCGTGGGCTCCTTCATTATGGCGGCGGCAATTCCGGAGGGCTGCGAGGTTGAATCCGTCGGCATTGCGTTCTATTATCAGAGAGCGGCGGTATTCGTTCCGCAGACATTTGAGCTTAATATTAATAATAAGATGCTCACGTCTCAGTTCAATCCTTCAAATGAAAGCGATTATTACATTGTTGATTTGAAGAATATGAATTCCGATTATAACTGGGCAGTCAAGGGCTACGTAACCTATTACGATGCAAACGGCAAGCTTTTCACGGCATATTCAAATCAAATCAATATAATTGACAGACAGCTTGCAGATTAACAGAGGAGGTTAAAACAATGAAAAAGAAAATAATAGCTATGGTTATTGCAATTGCTTTAATCGCCTCCGTATGCACGGGTCTGATTATTGCAAAGGCGGATCAGGAGAATAATATGGAATATCCCTGCCTTCACGAATACGTTGTTTCCGAGGTTCAAAACGGCAGAATAGTTTACAGCTGCAATTATTGCAACGATAGCTATGAGGAGTATTTCTCAAATCATATTAATACTTCTTATGCTTCGCTTGATACAAACGGCGACGGCTTTGTAAACGCAAGGGATTATTCAATACTTCTTTCCGAAGAAAACTAACCAAAAAACGGGCGACCTTCAATCGAAGGTCGCCCTTATCTTTTTAATACCATTCCCATGTAACTTTAGTCGCATCCAGCGTTATATAACACATTCCGTATTTTTTATATTTTCGTTTTACTTTAGCATTATATAAATCTACACTTAATTCAATTTTGAATTCTCTGTATGATACGGCACACTCAACAAATGTTGCATTGACAGCGGAGTTAACAGTGGCTAAAAATGTTTCTCTGTTCATACTCAGCCCTTTGAATTTTCCATGATTATTAATACTTGTTTCAAGAGCAAAATAGTTCCAAGGCTCTTTAGCCATTTCAACTATCATATTGCAATGCTTAAAGCCCTCATATTGTTTATAAAAATCATCCGTATAGTCTTCAGGATAGATATTAATATCAAAAGAAAAAATCATTTTGTCGTTTTCGCACGTAACGCCATTAAGACTTGAATCGTGTAATACTCCATAAGGAATATCAACGGTTGACATATCGAATTCACTAATCATTAGTATTCACCTGCTTTACTTTTTTTAAAATATAATAACACATTTTTTGTTTTTTGCAAATTAATGTATCACAGACTATAGCGAGCATAAGATTCGTTCTGCCGAATTTGGAAAAGAAACGCCTCCCCTTACACAGGGGAGGTGTTTTGCTGTTAAACCTTTTTTGTTACGGACAACCTATTTGGTGTCCCTGTCTGCTCACTGATATATCAGGTAAGCATTGCAAAGCCGTTGTAGTATTTGAAAATCGCCTTGCCGAGAATTTTGTCCTCGGCAACGTAATGATTCTGCCAGCTTCTTGAATCGTGGGAATGGTTGCGGTTGTCTCCCATGCAGAAATAGCAATTCTCGCGCACAACGTAATTGCCCTGCGAATCGGTCACGCAGTAGGTTTCAACGAAGCTTTCGGAGCCGATTACAACGCCCTTTGAGTTATATGCAACACCTTCGCTCACGGTGATGATTTCGCCCTTTTCCGGAATGTAGAACGGGCCCGAATCGCCAACGGGAACCTCCTCGGGATTGATGAAATCGGTTTCGGTTGCGGTAGAGTTTCCGTCCTTGTCCGTCACAAAAGCAACTCCGTTTTTAACCTCAATCGTTTCGCCCGGAAGTCCGATAACGCGCTTAACGAAAATCTGCTCCTCGTTATCGGGGAAGTAGAAAAGAATAATGTCGTATCTTTCGGGGCTGCTCGTTTTGTAAGCAAGCCTGCTTGCAATAAGTCTGTCCTTTTCGTTTATTGTTGCAATCATTGATCCCGTCGGCACAACGGCGTTTGCAAACACGAAGGTTTTAAGCAGCATTGCAATGATAACCGCCGCAATAATCGGCACGAAAAAGTCAATCGTTTCCTTTGCCTTGCTCGGCTTCTTTTTTTCATCGCCGTTCTTATTCTCTTCGTCCTCCGGCTTGCTTTCCGTTTTCTCAATGCGCTCAATCGTTTTGGTTGCGCTTTCGTCGGAAATGCCGGTGTTGAAATATTCCGCGCCGCAGTGTGGGCAGGAAATCCAGTCGCCCTTTTCAACGGCGCCGTCAAATCCGCATTTTCTGCAAATCATCAGTCATCAGCCTCTTTTCTCTTTTTTCTTGCCTGCTTCAGAATTTCCTTCAGCTCAAAGATGCGCACGATTTCGTTGTAAGGCGTTGCCCTGTCCGAAACGCAGAATGCGTTAGCTCTGCTCATAAGCTCGGTATCAAGCACGGGCTTTGCCTTCGGCGAGTAAGCCGAGCAGTCAAGGAAATTGTCAATATAAAGCTTAACCATCTTGTTCTTTTCACGAACGATGGTGATTTTGTGCGTGGTTGAGCGTATAATGCTTTCACTCTTAAGCTGCACTGCGCCCACTGCAATGTTAAGAAAGCCCTTTTCAATTGCAACGCGGATGTCGTTGTTCTGGCAGATTACGCCGTCGTTGCCGTAGCTTTCAAAGCTTATGGTGAAATCGTTGCCGTTTTCAAGGCTCTCGTTAATATTTGCCTCTTTGCCAAACTGAATAATTCTTATTTCAAACGGCGCAAGGGTAATGTTAATCCTGTCGTTATAATTATAGGCTTCCTCGCTTGCCGCAGAGCCGCTGAGCACGTTGAAGCGGCGAACGCCACTCAGCGTTTCGGGGCAGCCCATAAGCTTGTTCAGCGTCAGGGTGAGTGGCGTGGATTCGTTTGACGGATTGCGAAGCGCAATAATTCCGTTTGATTCTTTATCCCACGCTGAGTATAAATAAATGTTGTTTTCATCGGGATTGCCACCGATGAACATTGCGTTTTTCAGGATTTCATAATTTGCCTTCTGCCATTTAAGAGCTCTTGCAAGGCTGTCCCATTGCTCATCGCTCAGCCTGCCTCTTGAAATGCTCATTTCATTAAGCGCGGCGCCGTTGCAGGCGTGCCAGAAGGCAAGCTTTTCAAATTCATCGTTGCTCAGGCTCATCGGCATATTTCTGCCGTAAATCAGTCCGCCGTTGAAAATTGCCCAAAGCGGAAGCTGAATAGCGCGCCTGAACAGGAAATTATAATAATCGTTGTCCCTTGCGGTGATGTATTCGTTAAGCTCCGTTATCTCGTCCTGAACGTTATCATCGTATTCACGCTTGAAATAAACCGCGTTAACGTATTGCAGCCAGAAGGGGGAGGGGTGAACGAAGTTAACAAGATTGATAAACAGCTCCTTGCCCTGCTTCTGACTGGCTTTTCTAATCGCTTTTATAACCTTTATCCAGCGTTCCCAGAGCTCGGTGATTTCATACATCTGCTCCTCGCCGCCAACGGCGTGCCCATGCTCCTCGTTAAGGCAGGGCTTAAGCATAAAGCCGTCCAGCTTCCAGTATGAAATATCGTTTTCCTTCGTTGCTCTGATAAGCGCGTCCTGCATATTTTTAATATATGCTTCGGCTGCAACGCATATTTCTCCTGCCTCGGCGTTCTGATAGCCGAAGCCGCTTTTTTCAATTCTCTTTGCAAACTTATCCGGGCAGATAAAGCCGCCTCTCGGGCTTATCCAGAGCCCGAAGCCGCTGCCGAGCGAACGCGCGGTAAAGCTTGCGTCAAGCAGTCCGTTCGGGAATTTCTTCTGATTAACCGCCCAATCGCCGCTTTTGTAATTGCTCCAGCCCTCGTCAATAGTATATGCGTCAATCGGCGGAACGCCGCGCATTGAAAGCTGCTTTTCAATTTTATAAATGGATTTCTGAATCGTGTTTGCGTCAACGGCAGTGCCCCTGTCGTGCCCGCTTGCATATTGCAGTCGGTATTCGCAGGGCAGGGAAATGCTTTCAAGATATTCAAAAAAAGCGCTTTTCAGCTCAAAAAGGCTTGTGCCGCCCGCCGCGCCCATAACCGTGGTCGGGCAAAGAATTTTGCCCTCCGCGCTTTTGCCGATATAGTATTTGATTTCGCCTCTGCCGTGTGCAATTTCATTTTTTGTAGCAGGAAACAGACAGCCGAAAAACAGGCTGTCAATATAAAACGGCTGGCCGAGATTTGAATAAAAATCGCCCTCTGCCGCGCTGACGGAAAAGCTGCTCTGCGAATTAACGATGCCAACGTTTTCAAGCAAAACGTAATCAATCGGCTTCGGCTCGCTCTGAGTAATCGCAATCTGCTTTTCAATCGTGCTGCCGTCCTTTGCAATGCGGTAGTTGATTGTAATGGTGGTGTTCATTTCCTCGTTGAAGCGGAAATAAAGGCTGCCGTCCTTTTCAATTGCCTCTTTAACCGTCAGGTTTTTTGAGGTGAATTCATCGCCGTCGCAGAATTTAACCGCAAATTCGCAGCCGCTGCCGTCAGGAATAAATTTCATTCCCGATTCGGTATTTATTACCTGCGATGCATAAAGCATTCCCTCGTTAACGTTAAACTCTCTTTTGAGCTTTTTGCTTTCAAGCTTAAACATATTCCTTACCTCTTAACGTGCGTCGGTTAAAAGCTTTGCTTGTATTCGCGCAGCGCCCTTGCAAGCTGGTCGGGGCAGGAGGTGCCTCTGAAATTGCAGTCAATTCCCGAAAGCGTGTCAATAACCTCGTCAATTTTCTTGCCCTTAACGAGCGCGCTGATTCCCTTCAGATTGCCGTTGCAGCCGCCGATGAATTCAACGCTCTGAATGGTTTCGCCGTCGTCTGCAATCTCAAAATTAATCTGCCTTGAGCAGGTTCCTCTGGTTTTATAAGAATAAGTCATATTTTTTCATCCAATCCGAGCAGTCCGCAAACTGCTCCATTTTAGTATTAAATATTATAATGCAAATTGATATTTTTTTCAACAATATTTTATTTTAAATATTTTTAAAATTGTAAATTATATCTATTGCATTGACAAATTTGCTGTGATATTATTAAAATGTAAAAATCTGTGCAATGCTCATTTGCACGAAATTAACTAAAAAAGAGGTATGCATTATGGAAAAATTAAAGGTTGGTATTATCGGTGCGGGCAGAATCGGCCAGGTTCATGCAAAATCAATCACATATCATATTCCTCAGGCGGAAATTGTTGCCGTTTCCGATATTTACGTGGACGGCGCAAAGAAGCTTGCCGAGGAGCTTGGTATCCCGAATTATTATCAGGATTATCATGAGATTTTAAATAACCCGGAAATTCAGGCAGTTCTTGTTTGCTCTTCAACGGATACTCATGCGGATATCGCTTGCGAGGCTGCAGAGGCAGGCAAGCACATTTTCTGCGAGAAGCCCGTTGATTTAACCGTTGCAAAAATCAAGAAGGTTATTGAAGCCGTTGATAAGGCAGGCGTTAAGCTTCAGATTGGTTTTAACAGACGTTATGACCATAACTTTGCAGAGATTAAGAGGCTTGCCAACGAGGGCAAAATCGGCAATCTTCAGACTATTAAGATTACCTCACGTGACCCTGAGCCTCCCAAGCCGGAATACGTTGCAGTTTCAGGCGGTATCTTCCTTGATATGACAGTGCATGATTTCGATATGGCGCGCTTCATCGGCGGCGAGGTTGAAGAGGTTTATGCTAACGCAACCGTTATGGTTGACCCGAGAATCGGCGAAGCAGGCGACGTTGATACGGCGCTCGTTGCCCTTAAATTCAAGAGCGGTGCAATCGGCGTTATTGATAACTGCCGCCGTGCTGCTTACGGTTATGACCAGCGCCTTGAAGTATTCGGCTCAAACGGTCAGGCTTCCGCTGCTAACGATACTCCCACCAACGTTGCATTCATCAACGAGGATGGCAATATGACGGATAAGCCGCTCTATTTCTTCCTTGAAAGATATATGCAGTCCTTCACCGATGAAATGACTCAGTTCATCGATTGCGTACTTAATGATAAACCGACTCAGACAACAGTTTATGACGGTCTTGAGGCTCTCCGTCTCGGCCTTGCAGCTAAGAAATCAGTTGCAGAGCACAGACCCGTTAAGCTTTCAGAAATCGAGGGCTAGTGTGAGGATTCACACTAACCGCTGATTATAGTGCCTGCTCAGTTTGCCGCTGCGCGGCAACGAGCAATGGCTGAATTCCCATTATACGCCTTGTCTGCCCTACAAGGGAAAGTATAATGTGTGAATAATAATGAACTATACGTGGGCAGAAAGGCTATGGGAATTAATATATGAAAAGAGAAAGATTAACAATGGCTCAGGCGCTCGTTAAGTTTCTTGATAATCAGTATATCGAGTGCGACGGCGTTGAAACCAAATTCGTTTCAGGTATTTTCGGCATTTTCGGCCACGGCTGCGTAGTCGGAGTGGGTCAGGCTCTGGAGCAGGGCGGGCATAATCTTAAGTTCTATCAGGGCAAGAATGAGCAGAATATGGCGCTTGCCGCTGTTGCTTATGCAAAGCAGATGGATAGAAAAGCTATCATCCCCTGCGTTTCCTCAATCGGTCCAGGTGCAACCAATATGGTAACCGCCTGCGGCTGTGCAACCGCAAACAGAATTCCGCTTCTTGTTCTTCCGGGTGATACCTTTGCCTGCCGTCAGCCTGACCCTGTGCTTCAGCAGGCAGAGTTCTTTGATAACTACGGCAGAACGGTAACGGATGCTTTCAAGGGCGTGTGCCATTATTTTGACAGAATTCTTCGCCCCGAGCAGCTTATGACAGCTTGCCTTAACGCAATGCGTGTTTTAACCGACCCTGCAGACACAGGTGCGGTTTGCCTTGCAATGCCTCAGGATGTTGAGGGCGAGGCTTATGATTATCCCGAGCACTTCCTTCAAAAGCGCGTTTGGCACCTTGACAGGCGCCCGATTTCCGCTTCTCAGCTTGAAAGAGCAGCAGCGCTTATAAAAGAAGCAAAGAAGCCGATTATCGTTTGCGGCGGCGGCGTTCGTTACAGCGGCGCTGAAAAGGAATTGCTCCAATTTGCAGAAAAGTATAATATCCCTGTCAGCGAAACTCAGGCAGGCAAGGGCATTATTGATTGGAAGCATCCGCTCAATCTCGGCGGTATCGGCGTAACAGGCGGCAAGGCTGCCAACGTTATCGGCAGGGATGCAGACCTTGTTATCGGCGTGGGCACGCGTTTTTCGGATTTCACCACCTCCTCAAAGTGGCTGTTCAATGAAAACCGCAAGGTGCTTGGCATTAACATCTGCCCGTTTGACGCTTATAAGATGGACGCAGAGGCAGTTATTGCTGACGCTAAGGAGGCAATCACCGCTCTCACTGCCGCGCTTGACGGATATAAGACTGCTTACACAACGGAGATTGCAGACGCTAAAGCAGAATGGGATGCAATCGTTGACGAGTATTATTCAACGGAGCTTGAGGGCGGCTTGAACCAGACTCTTGCACTCGGCATCATCAATGATTTTATGGCTGATGAGGATATCGCTCTCGGCTCGGCAGGCTCACTCCCGGGCGATATGCAGCGGCTTTTCCGTCCTAAGAACAGGGGCACCTATCATATGGAATACGGTTATTCCAATATGGGCTATGAGGTTAACGGCGCTCTCGGCGCAAAGCTTGCTCAGCCAGATGTTGATGTTTACACCTTCTGCGGCGACGGCTCCTTCCTTATGGGCCACAGCGAGCTTTATACCTCCGTTCAGGAGGATTTAAAGATCAATGTTTGCCTCTTTGATAATATGGGCTGGGGCTGCATTGAAAACCTGCAGAATAATCAGGGCACAGACACCTTTGGCACGGTATTCCGCGCAAGAAATCCTGAAACGGGAATGCTTGACGGCGCTGAAATTGCAATTGATTTTGCAAAGATTGCCGAGGGCTACGGCGCAAAGGGCTACACCTGCCGCACCTCAGATGAGCTTCGCGCAGCGCTTGAGGATGCAAAGAAGCAAAAGGTTTCCTGCCTGTTTGACATCAAGGTGCTGCCAAAGACTATGACACCCGGCTTTGAAAGCTGGTGGAGAGTCGGCGTTGCAGAGGTTTCGAAGAGCGAAACCGTTGCTAAGGCTTATGCCGAAATGCAGGAAAATATTGCAAAAACATTTGACTATTAAAAAATCTTGCCTTTTTCCGTTATGCTGCGTTATGCCCAAAATTCCGCTCGGTCACATACACAAAGTATGCTCCCTTCAACGAAATTTTGTGCAAGCCTTGCCTAACGAAAAAATTCATAGATTTTGCTAAAACACTTTTTTGTAGGGGCTGGCGTCCTCGACCGCCCGTAATCTAATTCTAACTGAAAGGTAATTCTAATTATGCTTAATCCCGATAAAGTAAAGCTTGCCATCGCTCCGATTGGCTGGACGAATGATGATATGCCCGATCTCGGCGCAGAAAACAGCTTTGAGCAGTGCATCAGCGAAATGGCTCTTGCAGGCTTCAAGGGCTCGGAAATCGGCAATAAGTATCCGAGCGACCCCGCCGTTTTAAAGAAGTATCTTGATATCAGAGGTCTTCAGATTTGCAACGCCTGGTTCTCATCCTATTTAACCTCAAAGCCTTATGAGGAAACGATTGAGGCTTTCAAGGCTCATTGCGATAAGCTCTATGCGCTCGGCGCAAAAGTTATCGGCGCTTCCGAGCAGGGCAATTCCATTCAGGGTGATTTAACAAAATCAATCCTTGATGAAAAGCCTTATTACACCGATGAGGAATGGGCAATCGTTGCAAAGGGCTTCAATGAAATGGGCGCTTATGCAAAGTCAAAGGGTATGTATTTCACCGTGCATCATCATATGGGCACGGGCGTGCAGACCGTTGAGGAAATTGATAAGCTTATGGAGATTACAGACCCTGAGCTTGTATATCTTCTCTTCGATTCAGGCCATCTCACCTTTGCAGGCATTGACCCCGTTCCGGTTCTCAAGAAATACGTTAACCGCATTAAGCACGTTCATCTTAAGGACGTTCGCCTTGACGTTTATAACAATCAGGTTGTTCCGAATCATATGAGCTTCCTTGATGCAGTTCGCGCAGGCGTGTTCACCGTTCCGGGTGACGGCGACGTTGATTTCCAGCCGATTTTTGATATTCTTGCAGAAAACGATTATGAGGGCTGGGTTGTTGTTGAGGCAGAGCAGGATCCTGCCAAGGCTAATCCGTTCGAATATGCAGTTAAGGCAAGAAAGTATATCCGCGAAAAAGCAGGTTTATAAAAGACTTCCGAAAAAGGGCATAAACGCGCAAAATTATTGATAATATTTTTTAGAATAGTTTTGTAGGGGACGTCGCCCTCGGCGTCCCGCGTGCGAAGCACCTTTTGAAATATCAATAAAAAATCCCGAGAGCATCGAACTCTCGGGATTTTTGCGCTTTCCGGCTTTTGCTCGGGGGCGGTACCTTTGTACAGCACCCGCTCGCAAAATACGAAATTCTGCCTCTTTTTCAAAAGTCTTGCTAATAATCATTTTAGCCCTTGACTTTAGCGTGCTAATACGATAAAATAAATCCGCATTAATAAATGTATATTATTTTTAAGGAGAATCATAATGAAGAATTTAAAGAAAATCATTGCAGTGCTTCTTGCAGTACTTATGATCGGCGCAGCATTTGCAGCTTGCTCTGCAAAAACAGGCACCGATGAACCCGCTGAAAGCGATCTTGCTTATATTCAGAACAAGGGCACTCTCGTAATCGGTATCACTGAGTATGAGCCGATGAACTACAAGGATGAAAACGGCGAGTGGACGGGCTTTGACACAGAGTTCGCAGTTGTTGTTTGCAACAGACTCGGCTTAACTCCTCAGTTCCAGGAGGTTGACTGGGATAATAAGCACCTTGAGCTTAATGCTAAGAGCGTTGACTGCATCTGGAACGGTATGACCCTTACTCCCGAGGTTCTTGCCGCTATGGATTGCACTGATCCTTATGCAATGAATGCCCAGGTTGTTGTTATGGCTGCTGATAAGGCTGCCGATTATTCAACAGTTGAAAGCCTTGCTGATTTAACCTTTGCCGTTGAGTCAGGCTCAGCAGGCGAAGAGGTTCTCACAGAGGCAGGCTATGGCGATAATGCAACTGCAGTTGCTGCTCAGTCAGATGCACTTATGGAAGTTGCAAGCGGCTCTGTTGATGCTTGCGTAATTGATATCACAATGGCTAACGCTATGACGGGCGAGGGCACAAGCTATGCTGACCTCGGTATTGCCGTTGAGCTTAATTCAGAGCAGTACGGTATCGGCTTCCGTCAGGGCAGCGATATGGTTGCTGAGGTTAACGCAATCATTGCAGACCTTAAGGCGGACGGCACTCTTCAGGCTCTTGCTGATAAATACGGCATCACACTTGCATAATTAATCTAAGGTTGATTAAACTTGGGGGCGACCTTTTCGGTCGCCCCTCTATAACTTGCCAACCTTTTTGCCTTCCCCTTGAGGGGAAGGTGGCTGCGAACAAAGCGAGCAGACGGATGAGGTGGAAAAAGGATGGCATCTGAAAGGTAACTCCTTCTATGTTTACAATGAATATGGCAAAATTATTTGATGTAACGCTTGATTTGCTCGGTGGCTTTGGAATGACGGTTAAGCTCTTTGCCTTAACCCTGCTTTTTGCGCTTCCGCTCGGTCTTATAATCAGCTTCGGCTCAATGAGCAAATTCAAGCCGCTTAAGCTGCTCACAAAGGCTTTCGTCTGGGTAATCCGCGGCACTCCGCTTATGCTTCAACTCATCGTCGTTTATTACGGCCCCGGTCTGATTTTTCACTGGGATTTGATGGAGCGCTTCAATGCGGTTTTAATTGCCTTCGTTATTAACTATGCCTGCTATTTCTCGGAAATTTACAGAGGCGGAATAGAGGCAATTCCCAAGGGGCAGTATGAGGCAGGCCAGGTGCTCGGTATGACCAAAGGGCAAATCTTTTTCAAGGTCGTTCTGTTTCAGGTTATCAAGCGCATTGTGCCGCCTATGAGCAATGAAATCATCACGCTCGTTAAGGATACATCGCTCGCAAGAATTATTGCGGTTTATGAGATTATCTGGACGGCGCAGGTCTATATCAAGATGGAAGGCTTAATCTGGCCTCTGTTCTATACCGGCGCATTCTATCTTCTCTTCTGCGGTATTCTCACCCTGCTGTTCGGCTGGGCAGAGAAAAAGATGGACTATTATAAGGGCTGAGGAGGTTTTGAATTATGGCTATTCTTGAAATTAAAGATATTCAAAAAAGCTTCGGCTCAAATAATGTGCTCAAGGGCATCACCTTCTCGCTTGAGGAGGGCGAGGTGCTCTCAATCATCGGTTCCTCAGGCAGCGGTAAAACGACGCTTTTGCGCTGTATGAATTTCCTTGAAACCGCAGACCACGGCACCATTACGGTTGACGGCAATCTGATTTTTGATGCCTCCGATAAATCCCGTATGTCCGAAAAGCAGATAAGAAAAAACAGGCTCAATTTCGGGCTCGTCTTTCAGGATTTCAATCTCTTCCCGCAGTACAGTGTTTTTGATAATCTCGTTATCGCGCCAAAGCTGCTCGCTAAGGAGCGCGAGGATTATAAGCAGTACAAGAAGCAAATACTTGATGAGATAGACCAAAAGGCGCTCAGCCTGCTTGAAAAGGTCGGTCTTTCGGATAAAAGGGATGCTTATCCCTGCGAGCTTTCGGGCGGCCAGAAGCAGCGCGTTTCAATCGCAAGGGCGCTCTGCCTTTCGCCGAAGGTGCTGTTTTTTGACGAGCCCACCTCCGCGCTTGACCCTGAGCTTACCGGCGAGATTTTAAAGGTTATCAAAAGCCTTGCTGCCGATAATATGACTATGGTTATCGTAACCCACGAAATGAAATTTGCGCACGATGTTTCCGACAAGGTCATCTTTATGGACGGCGGCGTAATCTGCGAGGAGGGCACGCCCGAAGAGGTCTTTGAAAACCCAACCAACGACCGCACTAAGGAATTCCTTAAAAACTATGATAATTAAAAAACACGGGATGCCAAGTGACATCCCGTGTTTTGTTTTATTTTTTATTCTTTTTTTCTCTGCTTTTAATATCAATGTTAATCAGCTTGCTGTTTTCGTCAATGCGTTTTTCGGCGGGGATTTTCCAGAGTGAAATTCTACCCGTGTCGTTAAACGCCTTTAAGGTCATAACCGTAATCGGCACGATAAACATTCCGATAAAGCCGAAAAGCTTTAAGCCGAAGTATAAGCCCGCAAGCGTGATAATCGGGTTAACGCCCAGCGAATCGCCAACGATTTTCGGCTCTATATATTGCCTGATAACCGTGATTGCGGCATAGATTATTAATAAGCCTATTCCAAGCTTATAATTGCCGATAATCAAATCAACCAGCGCCCACGGCACGAGAATGCCGCCGCTGCCCGCAACGGGGAGAATATCAAAAATCGTAATCGCAAGCGCAATCAGATAAATATATGCTCCGCTCAGCGCGCCCATCATACGCAGTATCGTAAAGCCGAGGCTGAGCTCGCAGAAGGTAATCAGCATAATAATTCCGTATGCCTTCACCATTTTAAGAATGGTTTTGTAAAACACCTGCTTGATTTCAACAAGCAGATTTTTTTTGCCCTCGGGCAGCTGAAGCTGCAGGAAACGAACGATTTTATCGTAATCCTTTGTGAAAAGAATCCATGCAATTATGCCGATAACGATGCTCAGCATAACGCTCGGCACGTTTTTCGCAACGCTGTAAATGCCCGTCACTCCTGATGAAATCGTGCTTGAAACAGTGCTCATATTAACGCCGAGCTTGCTCAGGTTAAAATCCTCCGAAAGATTGTTAGTCGTTTCAATAATGCCTTCAGAAGCCTTATTGTAAAGCGAGTCGGGCAGAAACGCAATTGCCTTGAGCAGCTCGCCCTGCAGCGTTTTCATAAATTCGGGGAAATCCGAAAGGCTTGCCGTCAGGTAGCTGACGAAATTTGCAATCTCTGCAATAAACCTTGAAAGCAGCAGAATAATCGGCACAAGAACAATCAGAATTGAAAGCAGCACCAACAGTATCGCCCACAGCGCGTGGCATTTCCTTTTCGTCTTTTTGTCAAGCCAGCGCATCGGCCTTTGCAAAAGCACGGCAAAGAAAAAGGACAGGAGAAATGGCGCAACCGGCCAGAACAGATATTTAAAAAATACGTAAACGAGCCCGAGCACCGCTGCAAGAAATGCAAGGTTAATCAGAAATGCTCTTCTCTTTTCAACGTTTGAGTTCATTTGTAATTCCTCTTTTTGAAAAATCAATCACTGATAATTATAATAAACCTATAATTTTGCTTTATCAAGAATAAATTAAAAATAATCTTTAACTTTTAGAAGAATTCTCAATCAGTGTTGACTGAAATAGTGTCAATTGATAAACATTGGGCATTATTTAAAGAATCATTTCATCAAACCTATAGAATTTTAAAATATAAACAATTCACAAATAACAGTAAAAAATATTGAAAAACGATAATTCATATGTTATAGTGAGCATATTACAAGGAAAAAATAAGCGGTTTATCTGTCAACCCCCGATTTTAAATTAATTTTGCATTTTTGTCGTTTTTTTGTGCATTTTTGTACATCTAATTGTCAAAATAAGACAATCCTTTAATCTAAAATTAATGGGGGAGAAATTATGAGGTGAGGTATGAAAAACACAAAACATATAATTGTTTTTATATTGTCAATTGTTATAACTGTACTTTGTGTTTATAAGATTGTGAACTTAACAAACTATAACTTTGTAAAAACAAGAGCGGTAAACTATCTTTGTGATAAATATGATGCTGACAAAGACGAATTTGAACTTGTTGATTATAAGCATTCGCGTTTGGTAATAGAGGATTTTCAGGAACTATTTGATGTTTTACAGTGGTATGATTTTTCATTTGAATTCAAATTCAAAGATAAAAACTTTTTTGTTAATAGGTACAAAGGTAGATTCTATGACGATTATCAAATAGATGATATTGAGATGTGGTGCACGGATTGGCTTAAAGAAAATGTTGACACCAATATCTCAGGTGTTTTTCTCGATAGTAAAAACATTGCATATTATCAACACAATACACGGAAAAGCAATAAATATATCGTCAACCAAAAAGATGCTGAAGATTTTATTTTAAATTGTTATTCAAAAAAAACTCCAACCGTTATTTCTTATTATGAAAAAAATATATCTGAAAAAGATTACTCAAAAGAAAGAGATTATATCAAAAGCATAATTAATACAAAAATCGATTCAAAAAAGGAGTTTCAAATATATATTACAAGCAATACACATTTAAAACGATTAGTGGGGAAATCATCAGATTATGAAGATTACTGGGCAACAGTTTATTCCTCTTTATATCAATAAAAGTACAGCCAGGGGACTGTCCCCCGGTCGGTGTAAAGTATTTGGAGCGCTGTCTTTCGGCGCTCCTATTTTTTTATTAAAAATTTTAAAATTCCTCTTGTATATTAGATAAAGAAGTGTTATTATAACTAAAGTGTTTTTCACAGCGAAACAACTGTCTTTGGGTGGTGGACAATATTGTCTGAATCAAAACCAAAATATTTTCTTGTTAACGCTGATTTTCTGCCTGAGGTTTATTCAAAGGTCATTGAGGCAAAAAAGCTGCTTGCCGGCGGCGATGCTTCAAATGCAACGCAGGCGGCAAAAATGGCGCAGCTTTCACGCTCTGCATATTATAAGTATAAGGACGGCGTTTTTGAATATAATTCAGAGGCGTCCAAGGATATGGTAACCCTCTCAATGAAGCTGGAGGACACCAAGGGCGTGCTTTCCGCAATCACGAACGAGCTTTATATGGTCGGCGCAAACGTGCTTTCCATCAATCAGGAAATTCCGCAAAACGGTATTGCCGACGTTACGCTCACGATGTACGTTGCGGATATAACCGTTGAGGTTTCCGTGCTGATTAATAAGCTCAGAACCGTCAGCGGCGTAAAACTAATTCAGATTATGTAAAATTTCGGAGGTATATATGAAGGTTGCAGTTATGGGCTACGGCACCGTCGGCAGCGGCGTGGTTGAGGTTATTGAAAGCCACAGCGAAATAATCGCCAGGCGCACGGGCGGCGAGCCGCTTGAGGTTAAGTATATTCTTGATTTGCGCGATTTTCCCGATGACCCTCATCAGGAGGCTTTCACAAAGGATTTCAACGATATTCTCAATGATCCTGAGGTTAAAATCGTTGCTGAAACTATGGGCGGAGTTAACCCTGCCTTTGATTTCACGATGAAGCTTCTCGGCGCGGGCAAATCCGTTGTAACTTCAAATAAGGAGCTTGTTGCCCAGAAGGGGCTTGAGCTTCTTGAGCAGGCTGAAAAAAGCAATGCCAATTATCTTTTTGAGGCAAGCGTAGGCGGCGGTATTCCGATTATCCGCCCGATGACTCAGTGCCTCGCAGCCAATAATATTGAGGGCATTGCGGGCATTCTTAACGGCACAACCAATTTCATTTTAACTAAGATGATTGAGGAAAATATGTCCTTTGAAGCAGCGCTTAAGCTTGCTCAGGATAACGGCTATGCCGAAAAGGATCCCACCGCTGATATTGAGGGTCACGATGCCTGCCGTAAGGTTTGCATCCTTGCATCCCTCGCATTCGGCAAGCACGTTTATCCAAATCAGGTTGAGGCAGAGGGTATCAAGAATATCACGCTTGAGGACGTGGCTTATATCCAGAGCGCAAACGGCGTAATCAAGCTTCTCGGCCAGATTAAGTATATCAATGAAAATAAAATCGCAGCCTTTGTAAGCCCCGCAGTCGTTTATAACGGCAGCCAGCTTGCAAGCGTGCGCGATGTGTTCAATGCAATCCTCGTCCGCGGAGACGCTGTCGGCGACGTATGCTTTTACGGCAGGGGAGCGGGCAAGCTTCCAACAGCTTCCGCAGTGGTTGCCGATATCGTTGACTGCGCTAAGCACATCTTCCGCAAAAAGATTTTCGGCTGGGGCGCAGGCGATGAGGATTACGTCGTTGACTATAAGGCGGAGCTTGAAATGCCGTTCTATGTTCGCGCAAAGATGTCCGAGGCTCAGGCAAAGGCAACCTTCGGCGTCGTTAAATATCTTTCCCGTCCGGGTCAGCCCTCCGATGAGGTTGCCTTCATTACGGATTATATGACCGAAAACGAGCTTAAAGCTAAGCTTGAGGGCGCAGAGGTGCTCAACGTTATTAAGGTCACCAATTACTAATTCACAAACAAACTAAAGGAGAATACTTATGGCGCTTATTGTTCAGAAATTCGGCGGCTCATCGGTTGCCGATGCACAGCGGGTAATGAACGTTGCACGCATCGTTACCGAAACTTATAAGCAGGGTAACGACGTCGTCGTTGTCGTTTCCGCACAGGGCGATACAACCGATGATTTAATTGAAAAGGCGAAGGAAATTAATCCCAACGCAAAAACCAGAGAAATGGATCAGCTTCTTGCAGCGGGCGAGCAGATTTCAATCTCGCTGCTTGCGATGGCAATTGAGGGCCTCGGCTTTCCCGTTATCTCGCTTTTAGGCTGGCAGGCAGGCTTCAACACCAATTCGGTTTACGGCTCTGCAAGAATAAAAAATATCAGAACGAACCGCCTGCAGGCGGAGCTTGCAAAGCACAATATCGTCGTTGTTGCCGGCTTCCAGGGCATTAACAGATATGATGATTTAACAACCCTCGGCAGGGGCGGGTCGGATACCTCCGCAGTTGCAATTGCCGCTGCGCTCCATGCTGATAAATGCCAGATTTTCACTGACGTTGAGGGCGTTTACACGGCAGACCCGCGCAAGGTTGAGGGCGCTCAGAAGCTTGATGAAATCACTTATGATGAAATGCTTGAGCTTGCAACTCTCGGCGCACAGGTGCTCAATAACCGCTCGGTTGAAATGGCTAAAAAATATTCCGTAGAGCTTGAGGTGCTCTCATCATTAAACCCCGTTCCGGGAACAATTGTTAAGGAGAAGATTAAAATGGAAAAAATGCTTATCAGAGGTGTAACAAAGGATACGGATGTTGCTCTTATTTCAGTAGTCGGCGTTGATGATAATCCCGGCGTTGCGTTCAAGATTTTCTCAAAGCTTGCTCATAAGAATATTAACGTTGATATTATTCTGCAGTCCGTCGGCAGAACGGGCACGAAGGATGTAACCTTCACCGTTTCCAAGGATAACGGCCCCATTGCAGTTGAAGCAATCCGCGAGCTTCCTCAGCTTGAGGATAAGGAAATCAAGTGCAAAACGGATGTTGCAAAGGTTTCAATCGTCGGCGCAGGTATGGAATCCCACCCGGGCACTGCTTCAAAGATGTTTGAGGCGCTCTATGAGCAGAACATCAACATTCAGATGATTTCAACCTCTGAAATCAAGATTTCCGTTATTATTGACGAGGCAGAGGCAAACCGTGCTGTTAACGCAGTCCACAATGCATTCCTGCCGAATGACTGATGAAGAATATGATTTGCGGGGCGCAGTCGGCGTCCCGCTCTTTTTATAATTATCTTGACTTTGAATTAATTATAATATATAATTATTTAGTTAAAATATATGTAAATTTAATTTTAAAGGAGTTATCTTTATGGCAGCAAAAACTTTTAAAATGACGGCAGCAGGTAAGGCAGAGCTTGAAAGAGAGCTTGAAACCCTTAAAACCGAAGGCAGAATTGATATAGCAGAAAAGTTAAAGGTTGCCCGCTCTTATGGCGACCTTTCGGAAAACAGCGAATACGATGAGGCTAAATCCGAGCAGGCTAAGATAGAGGCTCGTATCACAGAGCTTGAGTATCAGCTTAATAACGCTGTAATCGTTGAGGTTGCAGATAAGGACGCAGTTTCAATGGGCTCAATCGTAACCGTTAAGCGGCTTTCGGACGGCGTTGAGGCAACCTATGAAATCGTAGGCTTCGCTCAGTCCAATCCCGCAGAGGGCAAAATCTCCGATGAAAGCCCCGTAGGCAAAGCACTGATGGGCTCAAAAATCGGCGCAACCGTAGTTGTTGAAGCTCCTATCGGCAATCTTGAATTTGAAATTTTATCAATCGGAAACTAAGTTTATCTTTTTAGAGGTTCAATATGGCAGGAAAGTTTGAAATCACAAATGCGGCTGACGGCTCTTTCTCCTTTGAATTCAAGGATGGGGAAAAGGTTTATGCTTCATCTCCCGTTTTTGAAAAAGAGGATGATTGCAAAAGGGGAGTTAAGGCAGTTAAGAAAAACAGCCGGATGAAAGTGCAGAATGCGCTTCAGAATGATGAGGAAAAAACCAATCCCAAATTCCTCGTTGAGGCTGACGGCGAAAAAATTAAATATACCTTATTCCTGCAGACCGGCGCGGTTGCCTGCACGGGCAGCGCGGAAACGGAGCAGGAGGCGCTGGATAATATTGCCTTCATCGGCAATAATGCAAACGCCGCTCCAATGGCTGTGGCAGAGGTTGTGCTTTCTGAAAATGAGCTCAAGCAAATCAGAATTGATAAGCTGCGCGAGCTTCAGAAGCAGGGCAGGGACCCGTTTGAAATCACCACCGCAACCCAGACTCACAAGAGCGATGAAATCAAGAATAATTTTGAAGCGCTTGAAAATTCAGAGGTTGATATCTGCGGCAGAATTATGAGCCGCCGCGATATGGGCAAGGCAAACTTTATCGATGTTCAGGACAGAAACGGCAGAATTCAGGTTTACGTCCGCATGAATGACGTCGGTGAGGAAGCCTTTGCAGAATTCAAAAAGTGGGATATCGGAGATATCGTTGAGGTGCACGGCTTCGTTTTCAAAACCCGTATGGGCGAGATTTCAGTGCACGCACAGCAGCTTCGCCTGCTTTCAAAATCTCTTCTTCCGCTGCCTGAAAAATTCCACGGCTTAACCGATACGGATACGAGATACAGAAAGCGCTATCTTGATATGATAATGAATCCCGACGTTAAGGATACATTCATTAAGCGCTCAAAGATTATCAGCTCAATCAGAAGCTATCTTGATAACCTCGGCTTTATAGAGGTTGAAACTCCGATTTTAAACACAATTGCGGGCGGCGCGGCGGCAAGGCCGTTCATCACTCATCACAATACGCTTGATATGGATATGTATCTCCGTATTGCAACGGAGCTTTATCTTAAAAGGCTTATCGTCGGCGGTATGGAAAGAGTGTATGAGATTGGCAGAAACTTCCGCAACGAGGGTATGGATGTTCGCCATAATCCTGAATTCACCTGCATTGAGCTTTATCAGGCATTCACTGATTATCACGGTATGATGGATATTGCGGAAAATATTATCCGCAATGCCGCAACCGAGGTGTGCGATAGCCTGCATATAACCTTTAACGGCACTGAGATTGACCTTGAAACCCCGTTTGCAAGGCTCACAATGGTTGAGGCTGTTAAGCAGTTTTCGGGCATTGATTTTGCCGAGTTTATGGGCGATAACGAAAAGGCTGTTGCCCTTGCAAAGGAAAAGGAAATCGAGGTTGCACCCGGTAAGGAAACCTGGGGCGACGTGCTCAATTCCTTCTTTGAGGAGTTCGTTGAGGAAAACCTCATTCAGCCAACCTTTATTATGGATTATCCCGTTGAGGTTTCTCCGCTTACTAAGAGAAAGCCGGATTGCCCTGCGCTTACAGAGCGCTTTGAGCTGTTTATCCTCGGCGGTGAATACGGCAATGCTTATTCCGAGCTTAACGACCCGATAGACCAGATGGGCAGGTTTGAGGCTCAGATGAAGCTGCGTGAGGCGGGCGACGACGAGGCTAATATGATAGACCATGATTTCGTTACCGCGCTTGAATACGGTATGCCTCCCACGGGCGGTCTCGGCATCGGCATAGACCGCTTGGTTATGCTTCTCACGGATAGCTATTCCATCCGCGACGTCTTATTGTTCCCGACAATGAAACCATTAAATAACTAATTAGGAGATGTGTATATTATGCGTTCAGATTTAATTAAAGAGGGGCCGTCACGCGCTCCACACCGTTCTCTCTTGCGAGCTCTCGGAATTGATGAACTCGAAATGAAAAGGCCGTTTGTCGCTGTTGTTAATTCAAAAAGCGATTATATTCCCGGCCATATGCATCTTGATAAAATTGCAGAGCAGGTTAAGGCGGGTATTCGCAATGCAGGCGGCGTTCCGTTTGAGTTTAACACCATCGGCGTTTGCGACGGTATTGCTATGAACCACAGGGGAATGAAATATTCTCTCTGCTCGCGTGAACTTATTGCGGATTCAATTGAGGTTATGCTCACTGCACATCCGCTTGATGCCGTTGTGTTCATTCCCAACTGCGATAAGATTGTTCCCGGTATGCTGCTTGCAGCCTGCAGGCTCAATCTGCCGTCAATCTTCATCAGCGGCGG
>CAJOJV010000009.1:44151-46327 GCA_905234995.1 uncultured Eubacterium sp.
GAGCAGTTTGAATATGTAGGCGCAAATGCAGTCGGCAAGATGAGCGATGAAAATCTTGAGCTCACTGCCTTTACGGCTTGCCCCACCTGCGGCTCCTGCTCGGGTATGTACACCGCCAATTCAATGAACTGCCTCACTGAATCAATCGGTATGTCCCTTCCGGGCTCGGGAACGGTTCCTGCCGTTTATTCCGCTCGTCTTCGTCTTGCAAAGATGGCAGGCGAAAGGGTAATGGAGCTTCTTAAAAACGATATTAAGCCCTCCGATATTATCACGGAGAAAGCCATTGAAAACGCAATGCGCTGCGATATGGCTATCGGCTGCTCAACGAATACAATTCTTCATTTAACCGCAATCGCACACGCAGCAGGCCACGATATTAATCTTGCAGAGCTTGATGCTTACGGCAGAAAAACTCCGCAGATTTGTAAGCTTAATCCTGCGTCTTCAGTGTTCATCACAGACCTTAACGACGTCGGCGGTATGCAGGCGGTAATCAAGGAGCTTGCAAAGGGCGGTATGATTAACACGGATGCGCTTACAGTAAGCGGCACTGTTCAGGAAAGAATTGACAAGGCGCCCGATGCAGACGGAGTGATTATCCGCAAGCTTGATAATCCGTTCTCCGCAGACGGCGGTATCGCTGTTCTCACAGGCAATCTTGCAGAGGAGGGCGCCGTTGTTAAGAAGGGCGCAGTTGCTCCCGAAATGATGCAGCACAAGGGTCCTGCAAAGTGCTTTGACAGTGAAGAGGATGCAATCGCTGCAATCAACGGCGGCAAAATCGTTGAGGGCGACGTTGTTGTTATCCGCTATGAAGGTCCTAAGGGCGGCCCGGGTATGAGAGAAATGCTTTCTCCGACCTCTGCAATCATCGGTATGGGTCTCGGCTCATCCGTTGCGCTTCTTACTGACGGACGTTTCAGCGGCGCAACCCGCGGCGCTTCAATCGGCCACGTAAGCCCCGAGGCAGCAGAGGGCGGTACAATCGCTCTCGTTGAGGATGGGGATGAGATTGAAATCGATATCCCTGCAAGAGTGCTTCAGGTAAACGTTTCCGATGAAGTGCTTGCAGAAAGAAAAGCAAAATGGCAGCCTCCCGTTCAGCAGCTCACGGGCTATCTCAAGAGATATGCTCAGCACGTTCAAAGTGGCTCAAGGGGCGCAGTTTTTGAGGATTAATTAAATCGGGCGTTACGCCTGTGTGAGGATTTAACTATGAAAGATGATGTTGCAATTTCCGTTCAGAATGTTACAATGTCGTTCAACCTTAACAAAGAAAAGGTTGATAATCTTAAAGAATATGCAATCAAGCTTGTAACCCGTAAGCTTGATTATAAGAAATTTGACGCGCTTAAGGATATTTCATTTGACGTTAAGAAAGGCGAGCATCTTGCAATCCTCGGCTTTAACGGCGCGGGCAAGAGCACGCTGCTCAAAACCATCGTTGGCGTGTATAAGCCCACCTCCGGTAAGATTGAAAAAACGGGTGTAATCGCTCCGCTTCTTGAGCTCGGCGCAGGCTTTGACCCGAATTATTCCGGCAAGGAAAACATCTTTCTTTACGGCGCAATTCTCGGCTATTCAAGGGATTATATTCAGTCTAAGTATGATGAGATTGTTGAGTTTTCCGAGCTTGGGCATTTCATTAACGTGCCGCTCAAAAACTATTCCTCGGGTATGAAGGCAAGGCTCGGCTTCTCAATTGCAACCGCAGTTGAGCCGGACGTGCTTATTCTTGACGAGGTGCTTTCCGTAGGCGATGCTAAGTTTAGAACAAAGAGCCTTAAAAAGGTTCAGTCTCTTTTTGAAAAGGGCGTAACCGTGCTTTTCGTTTCCCACAGCATTGACCAGGTTAAGGCGATTTGCGATACCGCAATTCTCCTTAATCACGGAGAAATAGTGGCTCAAGGCGAGGTTAACGAGGTTGCCGCAATCTATGAGGAAATGACGGCAGGCAAGAACGACAGCAAGAAAAAGGCAATGCAGGAGGAAAAGGAAATCCTCAAAAAGGTTATTGCCGAAAAGCCCACGGAGAATAAAGAAACAAAAGAATAAATTAAAAACCGCTATGCATTGCACAGAACCGTAAAAAGTAGACAATAGAAAAAACAGCCCCCCTATGGTAGAATAAAAGAAACTACCATAGGGGGGTATATTTATGCCAAGGAAGTAT
>CAJOJV010000010.1 GCA_905234995.1 uncultured Eubacterium sp.
ACTTCCTTGGCATAAATATACCCCCCTATGGTAGTTTCTTTTATTCTACCATAGGGGGGCTGTTTTTTCTATTGTCTACTTTTTACGGTTCTGTGCATTTCAGCGGACAGTTTTTTATTTTTGTCAAAAAATGCCGTTTTTTCGGGATACTGTTAATTTATTTCGTCAAGTTCCATGTTTTTTTCGGCAAATATTTACGCACTATTAACAAAATTAAAGATTAGTGTTGAATTGTTCTTTTTAATCTGTTATTATATTTTATATTATATTATATAACTATAAATCTGCGTATTTATAAGTAAACCTTAAAGAAAAGAGGTAATTGTTTCGGATGAGCGAATTAAAAAAGACAAGCGTTAATACTTCCGGCGCTAAAAAAAGCGAAGTCAATGAAATTGATCTGATTCCGCTTTTTATGGCATTGCTGAAAAAAGCGTGGCTGATTATATTGGCGGCTTTAATCGTCGGCGCAGGATTTTTTGCAGGCACAAAAACCCTGGTTACTCCGACCTACAGAGCAAGCTTCACAGCTTATGTTAATAACCGAAGCCAGTATTATAATGAGGACACTAACCGTCTCACAAGCTCAGACCTTTCTGCTGCTCAGGAGCTTGTGCGCGCATATTCAAAAATCATAACAAGCCGCACCGTGCTCACAACCGCGGCACAGTCAATCAGCTATGATGTTTCTTACAGCACGCTTTCCGGAATGGTTTCAACAAGCGTTGAAAGCGAAACGGGGATTATCACGGTTTATGTCGTTGCCGCAACCCCCGAGGAGGCTTATGAGCTTGCCTGTGCAACTGCCGAGGTTTCGCCGAGCCAGATTGCAAATATTATCGAAGGCAGCTCAATGAAAATAATTGATTCTCCGAGAACTCCTTCAAGCATATATAAACCGAGCTATCTTAAAAACACGGCTCTCGGTATGCTTTTAGGCGCAGCCGTTGCGGCACTTTACGTTATTATCAGATATCTCGTTGATGATAAGATTAAATCAGAGGATGAGCTTGAAGCTAAATTCTCAATTCCCGTTGTAGGCGTTATTCCGGATCTTAATTCCGGCTCAAAGCATTACGGCGGATATTACAAGGGCTATTATTCATACGGCTACGGTTACGGATATGGTTACGGCTCAAGAGGAAGGGGAGACAGTGATGGCGAAAAAAAGTAAAACAGGCACGGTTGATGCCAATAAAGTGCTTTTAACGGATAATTCACCGTTCTCCGTTAAGGAAGCTTATAAAACCTTAAGAACCAATATTTCATTCTCATTGCCGGGCGGCGGATGCAAATGCATCGGCGTAACCAGTGCAAACAGGGGAGACGGCAAAAGCTCCGTTGCAGTTAATCTCGGCATTTCCTTTGCTCAAATTAATAAAAAGGTTGTTGTTGTGGATTGCGATATGCGTCTGCCAACCGTTGCCGCAAAAATCGGCATCCCGTCGAAGCCGGGTCTTTCAAATTTCCTGATCGGCGATAACGGGGTTGATGATCTCGTTATCCGCAGGGTTGAGGATATGGGCATTGACGTCGTTCCCGCAGGAAACATTCCTCCGGATCCCACAAAGCTTCTGGAATCTGCATATATGAGCAATCTTATGGACGTGCTCAGGAAGCATTATGATATCATCGTAATTGACCTTCCTCCGCTTATGCCTGTTTCGGACGCGGCTATTCTTTCAAAGTATATTGACGGCTATCTGATTATCGTTAAGCATAATAATTCCGAATATGCCAAGGTTGAGGATACTCTGCATCAGCTTGAATTTGCAAATGCAAAAATAATCGGCTTCGTTTATAACGGCAAGGCTTTTGAAAATCGTTATTACAAAAAAGGCAGAAAAGGCTATTATTACGATTATTACACGAAGGACAGAAAGGAAGCCAAAAAATAATCAAACTAAACTACAGAAAATCAGAGGCAAGATTTAATGAATAGATTAATCCCACTTGCAACTCCGACGATGCACGGTGAGGAACAGTTATATATCAAAGAAGCGTTTGACAGAAATTGGATTGCTCCGCTCGGCTTTAACTGCGATAATTTTGAAAAAAAGCTCAGCGATTATGTGAATGAAAATTCAGGCAAAAAATTTCACGCGCTTTTGCTTGCATCGTGCACTGCGGCAATTCATATTGCGGTTAAGCTTGCAAATATCGGAAAGGGCGATATCGTGCTTTGCAGCGATATGACCTTCGTTGCATCGGTGAATCCCGTGCTCTATGAGGGCGCAACTCCGGTGCTCATAGATTCGGAAAGAGAAACCTGGAATATGGATCCCGCGGCGCTTGAAAAAGCACTTGAAAAATATCCGAATGCAAAGGCGGTAATCCTCGTTCATCTTTACGGCACGCCCGCAAAGCTTGATGAAATAACTTCAATCTGCGAAAAGCACGGCGTTGTTCTTATTGAGGATGCTGCGGAAGCGCTTTCGTCAACTTACAGAGGCAGGGCTTGCGGCACCTTCGGTAAGTTTAACACGGTTTCCTTTAACGGTAATAAGATCATCACAACCTCCTCAGGCGGCGTTCTGTTTGCCGAGGATGAAAAGGATCTTGAAAGAGGCTTGTTCCTCGCAACTCAGGCAAAGGATGAGGCTCCGTGGTATCAGCATAGCGAAATCGGCTATAACTACAGGCTCAGCAATATTCTTGCCGGCGTTGGTATCGGGCAGCTCATTCATCTTGAAGAGCACAGGGCGTTGAAAGAAAGAATTTATAAAGCGTATAAAGAGGGCTTAAAGGATTTGCCCATTCAGATTAACCCCCATCTTGATTATACGGCGCCGAATTACTGGCTTTCCTGCATAATCGTTAATGAGGGCAGCAGCGTTAAGGCTTCGGATATTGCAAAGAAGCTTAAGGAAAACAATATGGAATCACGCCCGCTCTGGAAGCCGATGCATATGCAGCCGCTTTTCAGCGAAACGGATTTCATTTTCACGGGCGAAAAGCCTGTTGATGAGGATTTATTCTCAAGGGGCTTGTGCCTTCCGTCTGATATTAAGATGACGGAGGAAGAGCAGCAGGCTGTTATTGATGTTATTAAAAGCTGTTTTGAAGGGTGAAAGGCTTGTACATAAAATTTTTTAAAAGGTTTTTTGATTTTGCCCTGTCGCTGATTGCTCTGGCGATTTTATCCCCGCTACTTCTGGCGCTCACGTTAATCGGCGCAATTGCAATGGGGGGCAATCCGTTCTTCGTTCAGGAGCGTCCCGGGCTGAATGAGAAAATCTTTAAACTGATAAAATTCCGCACAATGAATAACCGCAAGGATGAAAACGGCGAATTGCTTCCGAGCGAGGAAAGGCTGACCTCTTACGGCAGGTTTTTAAGAAAAACCTCGCTGGATGAGCTGCCTGAGCTGATTAACATTCTTATCGGGGATATGGCAATCGTCGGCCCGAGGCCGCTCCTCGTCAAATATCTTCCGCTTTACAGTGAGCATCAGCATCATCGCCATGACGTCAGGCCGGGGCTTACGGGCTATGCTCAGATTAACGGGCGCAATGCCTTGTCCTGGGAAGAGAAATTTGAATTTGACGTTGAATATGCCGGCAGCGTTTCATTAAAAACAGATTTGTCCATTATTTTTAAAACGGTTTCATTAGTATTAAAACGAGAAGGAATCGGCGCAGAAGGTTCTGAAATAATGCCGGAATTCATCGGCAGCGCGGAGCTGATTGCCGATAGGTAAAGCTTATGAATATTTTGTTTACTTGTGTCGGCCGCAGAGTGGAGCTTGTGCAATGCTTCAGAAATGCGGGCAGGTTAAATGCATATGATCTTAAAATAATTGCAACGGATTGCTCGGAGGCTGCGCCCGCGCTTCATTTTTGCGATGGGTGGTATATCGTTCCGCGAATCAGGGATGAGGGCTATATTCCCGCGCTTCTTGATGTTTGCAAAAAAGAGAATATTGATTTGCTTATTCCAACTATTGATACGGATTTGCCGCTGCTTGCGGAAAATGCGGAAAAGTTTAAAGCCTGCGGCACGTTCGTTATGGTAAGCTCGCCGGATATTATTGAAAAGTGCGGCAATAAGCTTTTAACCTATCAGCTGTTTTCCTCTCTCGGGCTCAGCACGCCGAAGCCCTGCACCGATGCCAATGAGTATAACGGAGGCTTCCCCGCCTTCGTTAAGCCCTTTGACGGCAGCGGCAGCGTGAATTCATACAGAGTTAATGAGCAAAAGGATTTGCTTTCAATTGCAGAAAGGGTTAATCAGTATATCGTTCAGCCCTTCGTCGGCGGGGAGGAATACTCGGTTGACGTTATGTGCGATTTTAACGGCAATCCTATTTACATAACCCCGAGAAGAAGGCTTGAAGTCAGGGGCGGAGAGGTTTCAAAATCCGTTATCGTTCAGGATGAAACCATCATTGAAGAGGCTAAAAGGCTCGTTGAATGTATGAAGCCCTGCGGCCCGATAACAATTCAGTTAATCAGGGATAAAGCAACCAGAAAGGATTGCTATATTGAAATCAATCCCCGCTTCGGAGGCGGCGCGCCGATGTCTGTTTATGCAGGCGCGGATTCTCCGTCGGCAGTTCTTAAGCTTTTGAATAATGAAAAGGTTGAGCCAAAGCTTGATGCTGCGGAAAACGGCGCAATGTATGCACGTTATGATCAAAGCCTCCGCGTTGATAAATAATTATTTCGTTTTTTGATTGTTATGTTCATCAAATATATATGAAAGGAGTAAAAAGATGAAACATTCAACAAAAAGACTGTTAGCAGTCGTTTTGGCAATTATGATGGTGGTCACCTCTGCACCGCTCACCGCTCTTGCCTCTTACGATGCAAGCTATCAGTCAACCACACACACCGTGTTTAAACACACGGAGCAGACACTCGCACCGGGCGTAAGCCAGTACACAAACTATGCTTACACTACGGCAGACAACAAGCAGATGGTTTATTACGTAACCGAAGCTGATGTTAATCGCGATGATGTTATGCTTCAGGTTGCATACAAGGATATGCAGTATGAAAACTACGGTATGGATAAGCTTACAAATATCGTTGCTTGCGCAAATGATAAGTATTCTGATCCTACCAACCCTGAATACATCAGCGATTATTATTCAGTTGTTTCCGCAACAAACGGTAACGGTTATAATATGACCACCGGCCAGCCTTCAGGCGTATGGGCAATGGGCGGCACTGTTATTCAGGAATATACAGGCAGCACCGCTTTCTTTGCTATTCTTAAGGATGGCAGAGCAGTAATGGGTAAAACCGTTGCAGAATGGAATGCTTATAAGGCAGACCCCGGTATTCAGGAAGCTATCAACGCTTTCGGTTCAATCCTCGTTTGGGATGGTGCAGTTTCTGTAAGCGCAACGGGCTCTTATTACACTGACCGTGCATCCCGCACAATGATGGGTGTAACCGAGGACGGTAAGGTTCTTCTTATCGTTGTTGACGGCCGTCAGGAGCCGTTCTCATGCGGTGCATCAATGGCAGAGCTTGCTCAGATTATGATGGAAGCAGGCGCTAAGTACGCTATCAATCTTGATGGCGGTGGTTCAACCACATATATGGCAAAGAACGAAGGAACTAACGATTGCGTTATCACAAACCGTCCTTCAGACGGTTCCGAGCGTGCAATCTCAAACGGTTTAATTATTGCTTCTCTTGCAGCTCCTTCAGATGTATTTGACCATGCTTCAATCTCAGTAGAGAATGATTACGTTATGCCGGGCGCTTCAGTTGCAATTTCAGCAACAGGCGTTAGCCCTGCAGGCACAGCTGCAGATATTCCGGAAGGCGTAACTTATACTGCAAAATACGGTACAGTTGAAAATGGCGTTTATACCGCAGGAAACACAGCAGGTGTAGATACAATTTCAATGATTTATAACGGCGATGTTATTGGCACTTGTGATGTTAATGTTGTAATTCCTGATTCAATCAGCTTTGCAACAGCTTCTATTGCTTGCCCTTATGGCAAAACAGCTAAACTTGACGTTGTTCCAATGTATGGTCTTTATGAGGTTGCTTACAGTGCTTCCAACGTGAACTTTACTATCGGTAACGCTTCCTTTGGTACAATTGATGCTGAAAATATGACGTTTTCCGCAACAAGCAATACTTTGAGCACAACAACCTCAACAATTACAGTTGCAACTACTTGCACGCCAAGCGTTAGCGCTACCGCTGAACTTCAGGTTGGTAAAGGCTCTGAAGTAATTTGGGATTTTGAAGATCAGTCAACCGAGAATATGAGCCTGTTTGATTATTATAATTCAGGCGTTCAGTCCAGCCTTGAGATTGTTGATTCAACAACCGGTAAGGTTCATAACGGTGATTACGCGCTTGCTATTAATTATGACTTTACTCAGCTTACTTATTATGAAGATTACCTTGATGTAATGTTCTGCTATAATGCTGACCAGATTAAGGCACACGGTAATAATACAGATGCTACGGGCGCTTCCATTGGCGGCTTACCTGAGGATTATATTGATATTACAGGTGCAACCGGTATTGGTATGTGGATTTATGTTCCTGATGAAATTGATGCAAAGGGTCTTAATCCCCGCTTCTTCTTCGGTCATAAGAAAACAAATTCTACTGCTAAATGGACTCGTGGTACAAGCGGTATGAAACTGCTTGTTGATGTTCAGCACATTCCTACAGATAACTGGTATTACTATTATGCAGACCTTTCTGCATATTCATCTTATGCAGGCCTTACACTTCAGTCTTCAAGACCTCTTAATGAAAACGGCACAACAAAGAACGGAATGAAGGGCTATCCGACTGATTATTATGCAGGCCCATGCTTTGAATTCTATGTAGAGGATTCAGCTTGGAAATCATATCAGAACAAGTCTTATAACTCCAAGTTCACTCTTTATATTGACAATTACACCGTTGATTATTCTTCTGTTGTTGATGATAGAGAAGCACCTGAATTTAGCTCAGCAGTTTATGCATGCACAGGTATGTGGGAGGCTGAATCATTCACAGACGGCAAGGTTATCAACGGCAATGATATTGACTTCACAATTAACGTTGCTGATGCAACAAGAAAGCTTGCCGGCGGTGTAACAACTTATACTGCAACAAATAATGCAACCGGTATTGACGCTGATTCTGCAAAGGTTTATATTGATGGCGTTCAGGTTGATGCTACTTATAAGAACGGAAAGCTTGCTCTTGATAAGGCTGTTGTTTTGGCAGACGGCGCTCATAAGGTTATGTTTGAAATTGCCGATAATATGGGTAATGTTGCAAAGAAGACAATGAGCTTTACCGTAAATGCAGGAACAAATTATGATACAATCAGCATTGTTCCTCATGACACTACACTTACGGAAACTCCGGTTGGTTCACTCTATTATATTGACCTTGTTGCAACCGATATCTCAAAGATTAATTCAGTTACAACAACTCTCAAGGTTAATAATCACAACGATTGGGAACCGCAGGGTATGGTTCTTGCAGATGGCTTCACTGCCGAGTATTCATTTGAGCCCGGCGATGCAGGCGAAATGACCTTAACCATTACCCGCACGGGCGATGTTGCTGCGTCAGGCGAGACAGTACTTGCTTCTGTTCCGATTCGTGCTTGGTATCCGCACAATGCTCTTGGCATGAATTCCAACTGGATTATTACTAACAAAAAGTGCGTATTCCCAACTGATATTCAGCTTGTAACAAAGGCTGGTTCAATTGAATTTACAGATTCAACAAATTATCTTGGTGCTTTCTCCGCTGATAAGATTCAGATTGATTCCGAAGCTATGTGCGAATATGGCTACATCGGCGTAAATAAGGGCAACGAGCAGGGCACAATTGTTGTTACCTCATGGCATGAGCATAATGCTACTGCTATGGCAGACGTTGCTGCAACCTGCACAACTGACGGTTATGAAGGCAGAACCTTCTGCGAAGAGTGTAATTCAGTTGTAGATTGGGGCACAACTCTTCCTGCAACAGGCCATAAGTATCTGGTAGTTGACGGCGTAGCTAAGTGCGCATACTGCGGCGAGCTTTACACAGGCGAAATCAACGGCGTATATTACGTTGACGGCAATGCTGCAAACGGTTGGGTTGGCGATTACTACTATGTAAACGGCGTTAAGACCACGGGTATCGCTCTCGTTGACGGCTTCTATTATGACTTCGGCGACGACGGCGTAAGCCAGGGCAAATACACCGGCCTTATCAACGAAGGCGGCAAGTATTATTATGCTAAGCTCGGCGTTCTCGCTACCGGTTGGGTAGACGTTGACGGCGAATGGTATTACTTCAGAACAACAACCAAGTTTGCTGCAACCGGCACTTACACGGTAAGCGGCGTTGCATTTGAGTTCGGCGAAAACGGCGCGCTCCTTCACGGCACTTGGGTTGATTATCAGGGCGGCAAGCGTTATTATTACGGCCCGAGCTTCTATAAGCCGGGCAGTGCGGCTTTGTCTGTATGGGCAACAATTGATGGCGAGCTTTATGCGTTTGACACCAAGGGTATTGCTTACACCGGCATTAATAAGATCGTTGAATCCAACTCTAAGAACGTTGACGTTTATGAGTTTGATGAGAACGGCGTACTTATCGGCAAGGTTAACACTCCGGAATTCACCGGCGTTGTTATTACCAAGAATGCAGGCATCCTGTATTTTGAGAACGGCTCCGTAAACTATGCAGGTCTTGTAAAGATCGGCGATGATTATTATTACGTTAAGCACTACGGCGTAGTTGCAACAGGCACCTACAACGTAACGAAGACCAATGATCTCGTTCCGGCAGGCGAATATGAATTCGGCGAGGACGGCAAGATGCTCAATCCTCCGGTAATCACAGAGCCTGAAACTCCCGAGGTTAAGAACGGCATCGTTGACGGCGTATACTATGAAAACGATGAAGCTGTATATGCAGGCTTAATCCAGATCGGTGAAGATTATTATTACATCAAGCATTACGGAAAGGTTGCAACAGGCACTTATTACGTAACCAAGAACAACGATATCTTCCCGTGCGGCAACTATGAGTTCGATGCAGACGGTAAGATGATTAATCCTCCGATAGCTGAACCCGAACCCGAAATTAAGAACGGAATCGTAAACGGTAAGTATTATGAAAACGATGAAGCTGTATATGCAGGCTTAATCCAGATCGGCGACGATTTCTATTATGTTAAGCATTACGGCGTAATCGCAACCGGCGTTTACTATGTAACAAAGACTAACGGTCTCGTTACTGCAGGCAACTATGAGTTCGATGCAGACGGTAAGATGATTAATCCTCCGACTAACGAAGTTAAGAACGGCATCGTTGACGGCAAGTATTATGAAAACGATGAAGCTGTATATGCAGGCTTAATCCAGATCGGTGATGATTTCTATTACGTTAAGCATTACGGTGTAATCGCAACAGGCGTTTACTATGTAACCAAGACCAATGGCCTCGTTAAGGCAGGTAACTATGAATTTGGTGCTGACGGCAAGATGGTAAATCCTCCTGCATAATTTAATGCCAATTAAGTAAAAATTAAATTATTTTTCGCCATCTGCCCGAAAGGGCGGATGGTTGCCGCACATAATCAAAGCCTCCGCGCGGCGTGCGGCGGACAACGGTTTTCCGGCTGATTTGATTATTTGAAAAACAACGGAGTTATAATGAATATTCTTTTTTTAACCCTGACTAATATTACTTCCGTAAACCAAAAGGGTATATATACGGATTTAATTCGGGCGCTTGCAAAAAAGCATTCGGTTTATGCCATAAGTATGGGCGCTTCCGAAAACGGCAGCTCTGAAAAAGCGCCGCTCAGGGACGGCAATATAACAATCGTTTTTCCCGACGGCATCAGCGCAAGAGGGGAAACGAATATAATCAAAAAGGGCGTTAATCTAATAAGAATGCCCAATATGCTGAAAAAGAGCTTAATCAAAGCGCTTGGCGATGTTAAGTTTGATTTGATTGTTTATGCAACCCCGCCCATAACCTTTTACGGCGTTGTTAAATATTTCAGGAAAAAGAACGGTGCCCGCACTTATTTAATGCTTAAGGATATTTTTCCTCAGAATGCGGTTGATATCGGAATGCTCAGGAAAAGCGGCATTAAAGGGCTGATATATCGCTTTTTCCGTTTCAGGGAAAAGCAGCTTTATAAGATATCGGATTATATCGGCTGTATGTCGCCTGCAAACGTTGAATATATGGCAGAGCATAATCCTTCGGTTAAGCATAAGCTTGAAATCTGCCCGAACAGCGTTGAGCCTGAAACAGCGTCAGATATTGATGCAGAAAGAAACGAAATCAGGGAAAAATACGGCTTGCCGATTGATAAGAAAATTTTCATATACGGCGGAAATCTTGGCAAGCCTCAGGGCATTCCCTTCATTCAGAATTGCCTGAAAACGCAGATAAAAAGGGAAGATGCGTATTTCGTTATTGTGGGCGACGGAACGGAGTTTCAGAAGCTCAGGGCTTTTTTTGATTCCTCCTCCGGTAATATGGAATTGCTTTCAAAGCTTCCCAGGGATGAATATGAAAGGCTCGTTTCAGCCTGCGATGTGGGCTTGCTGTTTCTTGATTACAGGTTCACTATTCCTAATTTTCCGTCTCGTCTGCTTTCTTATATGCAGGCGGGGATTCCCGTTCTTGCCTGCACGGATACGGTTTCGGATATCAAAGCGGCAATTGAAGAGGCAAATTGCGGCCTGTGGTGCGAAAGCAATAATGCAGCCGCATTTGATGAATGTGTTGAGCAGCTGTGCAATTCGCTTGATTGCAGGGAATTAGGTAAAAACGGCAATCGCTATTTGCTGGAAAACTATACCGTTGATAAAAGCTATAATGCAATAATGCGCCATTTTGAATAGCTTTAAATTAAGTCTGGGATGAAGAATTGTGAAGATTTTAGTGGTTGATGTTGCTGCCGAGCACGGCGGCGCGTTAACAATATTAAATGTTTTTCGTGAAAAATGCGAAGCGGATTTGGCTAATCAGTATGTTTTCGTTTTAAGCACTCCACATTTTGAAGACACGGAAAACACCCGTTATTTGAATTATCGTTGGATAAAAAAATCCTTTATCCACCGCTCATTGTTTGATGCATTTTTCATCAAAAGAATAATTCGCAGGGAAAAGCCGGATAAGCTTTTGTCCCTGCAGAATAAGGCGGTTGCCGTTTCGGGCATTCCGCAGGATGTTTATTTTCACAACGTCCTTTTGATTTCGGATTATAAATTCGGCTTCGGTCAGTCAAAAAAGCTTTGGGTTTATCAGCACATAATTGCCCCGATTGTGAAAAGAAGCCTGAAAAAGGCTGATAGAATAATCGTTCAGGCAGAATGGATAAAAGAGCAGCTGCATAATAAATGGGGCATTGACAGGGCGTTAATTGAGGTTCAGCGCCCTGAAATATCTATCGTAAAAACAACCGCCAAATCAGGCGAAAATAATTCGTGCGAATTGTTTTATCCTGCGGGCGGCGAGATTTATAAAAATCATTCGGTGCTGTTAAAGGCGTGCTCTGCAATATGGAATGAGCGCGGCGCGGATTGCGGGCTGAAATTAATTCTGACCTGCGAAAAAAGCAGCTTGAGCAGCGAATGCAGGGCGTTAACGGAGCAGGGGGATTACCCGATTTCCTTCGTCGGCAGATTAAGCGAAGCTCAGATGGCTGAAAAATATCAAAGCACGATTCTGGTGTTTCCGTCCGTATTGGAGACGATGGGCCTGCCTCTTCTGGAGGCTGAGAAATACGGCGCTACCGTTATCGCGGCAGACCTTGAATATGCCCATGAAGCTTTAGGAGATTATTCTGATGCCGTTTATTTTAATCCGTCTGATTATAACGAATTAAAAAGCATCATTGAAAAATTTTTGGATAAATTATCGGGATAGTTTTTATGCGATTATTATTTATTACGAATATACCGTCTCCTTATCGCGTGGATTTTTTTAATGAGCTTGGAAAGCATTGCGATTTAACGGTTATATTTGAAACGGGCTTTTCGGATGAAAGGGATTCAAGCTGGAAAAGCAATCGGTTTGAGAGTTTCAGGGCAGTCGTTTTAAACGGCAAAAAAGTTGCAACGGACCGCGCTTTTTCCCCCGCAGTATTAAAGCATCTGAAAAAGAAAGGCTTTGATAAGATTATAGTTTCAAATATCGCTTCTCCGACGGGGATACTTGCGGTGCTCTATATGCGCCTTTTGCGCATCAGCTATTGGGTTGAGGGCGACGGCGCATTATCAAAAACCGCTTCAAATAAACTGAAAGCCTTTATTAAAAGATTTATTATTTCAAATGCTCAGGGCTGCTTCAGCACTTCCAAGCTGCACGATGAATATTATCTTGATAACGGTGCAGAGCAGGGCAGGATTTTCAGATATCCTTTCACTTCGGTGTTTGAAAAGGAGGTTTTGGAAAAGCCTTTGTCCTTCAAAGAAAAAGCCGAAATCAAAAATAAGCTTTCAATCAGCGAAAAATATGCCGTGCTGGCAGTCGGCCAGTTCATTCCCAGAAAGGGCTTTGATATTCTCGTTGAGGCGGCAAAGGGCTTTGATGACATTGGCTTTTATATAGTCGGCGGAACGCCGCCGGAGGAATATATTAATCTGGCAAATGGCAGGAATAATATTCATTTTCTGGGCTTTATGCAAAAGGAGCAGCTGAGTGATTATTATCTCGCTGCAGATTTGTTCGTTCTTCCCACGAGGGAGGATATCTGGGGCTTGGTTATTAATGAGGCAATGGCAAAGGGCTTGCCGATAATAACAACCGATAAATGCGGGGCAGGCGTTGAATTGGTAAACGATTCAAACGGCAGGCTGATTCCTGCGGATTCGGCAGAAGCTCTTGAAAATGCAATCAGGGATATTCTCGGCTCTGAGGATGGCCTGATGCAAATGTCAACTGCGTCTGTTGAGCGTATCAGGGCATACACGATAGAGCAGATGGCGATTGAACATATAAACGTTTTAAACAAAATGGTATGATGAATGGAACACAAGAAGCTACTAATTTCTAAAGATCTCGGTCTTGATATCCTGGCGATTTCTCTTTTTTTTATAAGCTTTGTTAATGTTTATTTTGTGCTTGTTTTTTATGTTTTCATAATGTTTTCAAGCTTTTACGGCGTAGATAAATGTTTAAAAACTCTGGTGCTTATAACGGTAAGGGGATTAATGAGCGATGCCGTCGCGGTATCAACGTCAAGATTTTATTTAGTAAAGTGGATAATTATTTTCGGCACGAGCGGGCTAATCTTTTTGTTTGCATTTCTGAATTCGGATGTTGATTTCAGGAAAGCGAACAAGGTTGTTATAGCCATTTCCGTTTTTGCGGTTTATTGCGGCGCTTCGGCGTTTATCACAAGCTCTTTTCCGCTTACGGCGGCTTTTAAGGTTTTTTCATTCGTCGTTCCGTTTATAGCCGTTATTCTGGCTATGGCGTTCGTTGAAGATGTGAAAAGCATTATTGATTATATGGTTTTGCTGCTGTCGTTTTTGTTTGCAGTCAGCTTTTTAATTATCCCGTTTTCCCGCTTCAGAATAACGAACGGTAATTTTCAGGGCGTGTTCAACCACGTTAATATGTTCGGCGTAATGGCGGCAATGTATGTGGCAGTGCTTCTCGCATCCGACGTTTTAAAAAACAGAAAGTATCTCAGGCCGCTCATCGTTTTAAGCGTGATCGTAATGACTTATCTTTCCGCTTCAAGAACGGGCTTGTTTTCGGTGCTCCTGTGTGTAATTCTTTATCTTCTTTTGTATTCCAAAAGGCAGAAAAACACGGTCGTTGCTTTCCTTTCAATACTGTTCATTGCGGTGTTCGTAATATTCGTTCTCGATAATCTCGGCTATGTAAATCTCATGCTGCTTAAAGCAAATGATTTCATATTCAAGGGCAGAGTTTCCATTCTTTCAACAAGAGAAAGTCAGCTTGATGAGTATAAATCCGTCTTCCTTTCTTCTCCCGTATTCGGCAGGGGCTTTATGGTGCCTTATGTCAGGGGCGCGAAGAATTACAGCTTAAGCTTCAGCCTCGTTGTTGAGCCGGGAAATATTATTCTGGCGCTTCTTGCTTTCAGCGGAATTATCGGTCTGGTGCTGTTTTTAATTGCATTAATCGTAATTATTGCAAACGGCGATCTGAAAAAGGTTTATCTCATCTTTGCTCTGCTTTTAATCAATATGGGCGAGATGGTATTTTTCAGCACGAATAATATGGCGTTGCTGATATATATAGTTATCGGATATTATCTGTTTGCTTCACGGGAACAAAGCAGTGAATAGGCTTGCCGTAAAGCAATGCTCCGATTGTCTGTAACTTAGGAATTAATATGAAAATTGTTTTTTTTACTCCGAGCCTGAATATCGGCGGTTATGAAAAGGTTGTTATAAATTATGCAAATGCATTTTGCAGCAATCATCAGGTAACGATTGCCTGCGGTAAAAAGGAGGGGCCTTTGCTCAGCCTGATTAATCCAAGGGTTAAAGTGGTTGATTTGAATTGCAGAATGAGAACGCTTTTTATAAAACTGCTCATATGGATAAAATCAGAGGAAATAGACCTTCTGTATATTCCGTTTATAACCAACACGGCAATAGCCGTTGCGGTAAAAAAAATACTGCACCGTGATTTTGCGGTGTATTCAGCGCAGCACGGTTATTGCGAGGCGCCGAAGCTTCCGATATTAAGAAATATCATTATCAGGCTGTTTGAAAGTGCAGATGTCTATACCTTCGTCAGCAATGAATTAAAGCAGCATTTCGTTTCGGAATATAACATCGGCAATTGCTATGTAATGAATAACCCCGTGTTTTGCTCTTCGGGTGAGAATGCTGCAGATAACGCTTCGGCTTTGCCGGAGGCTTCAATCCCTGCCTTTGCAATCTCGGGCAGGCTGGCAAAGGATAAACACGTTGAGCTTGCAATAAGGATTATTGCCGAGGTTAATAAATCAACCCCCGCAAGGCTCCTCGTTCTGGGAGACGGTCCTTTAATGCCGGAATTGCGTGAATTGGCAAAGCAGCTTGGCATTGAAAAGCTTGTGGAATTCAAGGGCTTTTGCAATAATCCCGCGGATATGATGAAGGGCTGCAAAGGCGTTCTGGTCACTTCAGAGGTGGAATCCTTCGGCAACAGCGTCATAGAGGCGTTTATAAATAACGCGCCCGCAATCGTAACAAGCTGCGGGGGTCCCGTGCAGCTGATTGAAAACGGCAGGTACGGCATTGAAATAGGCGCTTTTGATTCTGAGGATGTTGTTGAAAACGGCAGGGCTGCCGTTATGGATATAATTGATGGTAAAGCTGCTTTTGCGGATTGCAGAGAAAAAGCAAAGCTTTATGATGCGTCATTAATAGAAGATTCTTTTTTAGAACCCTACAGGCTGTTAAAGTCTGATAATAAAGGTGATTAAGGTGAAAATCAGCGTTGTTATTCCTTTATATAATAAAGAAAATCAAATAGAAAACTCGCTGAATCACGTGCTCAATCAGAGCTTTCGCGATTTTGAAATAATTATTATTGACGATGGCTCAACGGATTCAAGCCTTGAAAAGGTTAAGGCGTATTCAAATCCCGAAATCAGGGTTTTCACTCAGGAAAACCACGGTGCTTCTTACACCCGCAACAGGGGCGCAGAGCTGGCAGCTTCGGATTTAATTGCTTTTCTTGATGCGGATGATGAATGGGCGGATGATTATCTGGAATGCCTTTATAATCTTTATGAGCGGTTTCCCGATGCGGTTGCTTACGGCTCCAATTACTATATAAACGAAAACGGAAAAAGCTATGTGCTGGATTTCCCGGGAATTGAGCAAAAAGTCGGCTTAATTGAAAATTATTTCGTTTCGGGGCGTTCTTATACTCCGCTCTGGACCTCTGCAATAATGATAAAAAAAGCTGCGTTTCTGCAGGCAAAGGGCTTTCCGACGGGCGTAAAGCTGTGTGAGGATATTGATTTATGGTGCAGGCTTGCGTGCCTCGGCAGGATTGCTTATCTTAACGAGCCGCATGCAACGTATTTCAGAAACTCGCAGGATTCCCTTTCAAGAGCAACGGACAGCAATATGTTTTTCCCGTTTCTCAGGGATTACGTTAATTACAGGGATATGGTTGATGAGGCGTTCTTTTCATCCATAGAGGATTATGTTGAGCACAGAAAGATGATGGCTGCGTCCTACGCCCTGATGATTGCGAAAAATCCGAAGCAGGCGCGGGAAATATTAAAAAGCATTAATCCTGCTTTGGTAAGCAGAAAAAAATATTTCGGCTATAAAATGCTGGCGCAAATGCCAACGGGTATGTTGCGGATTTTTGTTAACATGCGGTTAAAACGAAAGGGCTTATGATGCAGTTTGTCAGAATAATTAAAAGAATATGGTTTCGTTTTATTCAGGGATTAATCAATTCCTTTTTTGCGGGCACGCATTTTTTCAAAATAAAAAGCGCTCTGTTAAAGCATCTGGGGCTTGGTATAGGGGAAAACGTCCGCATAGTCGGCCCGGTATATTTTGATTCGGAAAAGGTAACCATCGGGGATAATTGCTGGATAGGAAGAAATTTTTCGGTTTACGGCAACGGCAGCGTAACAATCGGCAGTAATTGCGATTTCGCACCCGATATCGTTTTTGAAACGGGCAGCCATAAGCCCGGCACTCCTCAGCGCAGAGCGGGCGAGGGCTATTGCGGCGATATCGCCGTCGGCAACGGGTGTTGGCTCGGCGTGCGCGCAACGGTGCTTTCGGGCGTAACAATCGGCAACGGCAGTGTTATCGGCGCAGGCTCACTGGTGAATAAAAGCATTGAAGAAAATCTGCTTGTGGGCGGCGTTCCGTGCAAGGAAATAAAAAGTCTTTAATTAGTTTTAGTTTTTGGGTTTATGAATAAGTATATCTTATATCAGCATGCAGGCAGCGGCAATCACGGCTGCGAAGCTTTAATCAGAACTGTAACTCAGACGGTGCGCGAGGCAGAGTCCGGCAACTGCGAGTTTTTATTAATCAGCTCAAACGTTGAGGCGGATCGGAAATACGGCTTGGATAAAATTGAAAATCTGAGCCTTCGCCCTTTGAATAAGCCCTTTCACCGTTTCTGCTTTAACTGGTTTTTATATCAGCTCGGTAAATTGACCGGCAATAAAAAACTGCAGATGAAATCGCGTTATTATACTGATTGGCTGGATGAAAACGCGGTGTATATTGCTGTCGGCGGAGATAATTATTGCTATGGCAAGGGCGCTGCCTTTAATGACGTTGATAATGAAATAAAAGGCAAAAAAATCCTGTGGGGCTGCTCCGTTGAGCCGTCCGACCTTGATGAGGATTTGTGCAAAAGGCTTAAGGGCTTTTCATATATCACGGCGCGCGAAAGCATAACGTATAATGCCCTCACCGAAAAGGGCTTTAAAAACGTTTCGCTCGTTGCGGACACGGCTTTTATGCTGCCCGCCGAGCGCCCCGCATTGAATAACGATAAATATGTCGGCATAAATATCAGCCCGATGATTATGAAATATGCCGCAGATTCTAAAGCGGTTTTTGATAATTATAAAAATTTGATTGAAAGCATTCTTAATCAGACGGATTATAAGATAATGTTCGTTCCGCATGTTTATGAAAGCGGCAATAATGATGCAGACACGATTAAAAGCTTGCTGCAGGATATTGATATTGATGATGAAAGGCTTGTGCTTCTGCCCGATATGAACTGTATGCAGCTTAAGGGGTATATAAGCAGGTGCGATTTCTTCATCGGCGCAAGAACTCATTCAACGATTGCCGCATATTCAACCGGGGTTCCCACAATCGTCGTGGGCTATTCCGTTAAGGCAAGAGGAATAGCAACGGATATTTTCGGCTCCTTTGAAAACTACGTTATCCCCGTTGAAAAAATGGAAAGCGGAAGCGAGCTGCCTGATGCTTATAACCTGTTAAGCAGTCAGGCTGATGATATGAAAGCAAAGCAGTCGGCTTACACTGAAAATGCCGTTAACAAAATCAGAAGTGAATACAGCTTGGTTTTGAAAAAAGTCTCAGAGGAGAAATAATGGGCAAAATTATTTTGGCTTTGATATGTTTGTTTTTTACTGCCGTCGGGGTTTTTGCACTTGCAGTTGCTTTTACCGACGTTTTTGTAAAATTCAGACGCCGTAAAAACAAACGCAGAATAGTCGGCTTTCGGGATATTAACTCCTGGAAGCAGGCGCTTCTCGGCTGTGCAAAGGGCTGGAGCAAAAAAATGCCCACCGTTCCTTTAACGGATAACAGCAGGTTTGTTTTGCTGGATATGTTAAAAAAGCAATATAAGCACAGCTCCGTGCAGGGGTGGCAGTATGCGCAGCTTTTATATGGCTTGAAAGCCGCCGAGCCTGATTTCGTTCCGGGCAGCATCAATGATTTTTCAATCAGCGAAATTGATGAGGGCTTTCTGATTTATAAGCTCCGGAAAGCCGGCTTTCTGAATGATGCTCAGGTTGAGGAAAAGATGCAGGCATATTTGCCTTTGCTGAGTTCAAAAACCCGTGAAAACGGTCTTGTTGAATACCGCAAGGGTTATGGCGATATCTGCCTTGTGGATACGCTCGCGTTCGTTTGCCCGCTGATGTTCAGCTACGGCGTGCAGAAAAAAGATGAGCGGCTTATCAAAAACGCATTCCTTCAGATTGAAAGCTATCACAATTCGGCATATATAAAGGAATTCGGTTTATATGCACACGGCTATGATTCGGTTAAGAAAACTCCTTGCGAATCAATCGGCTGGGGCAGGGGAACGGGCTGGTATCTGTTCGGCATACTTGATTCTTATAATGAGCTTACCGCTGATTATGAGGAAAAGAAGCTCCTGCTTGAATATATTAAAGAAGCTCTGGAAAACATCGTTTCTTTCAGGCGCGAAGACGGCGGCTGGAGCACGCAGCTGGTTTCAAAAAGTAATTATGACAGCTCTGCAACGGCAATGTTTGCTCTGTTCATCCTGAAAGCCTCAGTGCTTCTGAATGTTTGGGATGATTACAGGGATATCGTGCTCGGAGCAATTAAAAAGCTGATGTCCGTAACCACGCCTGACGGGCAGCTTGAATACTGCGAGGGCGATTGCCACGGTATCGGCAGATATTCAAAGCTCTATTCCGTAAGCCCGTTTGCACAGGGCGCGGCGCTTGAGCTGATATCTGCTTACGAAAAAGCAATGGAACAGGATAATAATGGATAAAATTAAGGGAAGAACAAATAAAGCGTTAACCAATATTGCTTTTAACGTCGGCAATCAGGTTTTATCGCTTGTTTTGGCGTTTGTGTCAAGAACGGTTTTCATCAACGTTCTGGGTGTAACCTATCTTGGCATCAGCGGTTTGTTTGCGGATATATTGAATATGCTGTCCCTGGCAGATCTGGGCTTTAACACCGCTATGGTTTACAGCCTGTATCAGCCCTTGAAGGACAGCGATTATAATAAAATTGCCGCGCTGATATCGTTTTATCGCAAAATCTATATATGCGTTGCGGGCACCGTGTTGGTTCTGGGGCTTGCCTGTATTCCGTTTTTACCCTATATAGTTAATACGGAAACGGAAATCCCTCATTTAACGCTGTATTATCTTATTTCGCTTGCAAATGTTGTGGCGTCATATCTGTGCGTTTATAAAACCTCGGTTTTATATGCAGACCAGAAGCAGTATGTAATCACAAGCGTAACGATGGTGGTCAGCATTTTGCGAACGGTTTGCCAGATTCTGGCGGTTTACTTTTTAAAAAGCTATGTTGCATATCTCATTTTAGGATGTGCGGGAGCGGTTTTAACAAATGTTATCGCCTCAGTAATTGCTGTTAAAAAGTATCCGTTTTTAAAGCAGAAAATTGCCCTCGGCAGCGCCGAGAAAAAGGATATTTTTAATAATATCGGTTCAGTGTTCATTTATAAGCTTTCAACCGTGCTTATAACCGCAACCGATAATATACTGATTTCCGTTTTAATCAGCACCATAGCCGTCGGATATTATTCCAACTATCTTTTGCTGCAAAACAAAATCAGTATGTTTTATGTGATTATCTTTTCATCGGTAACCGCAAGCATCGGTAATTTAATAGTCAGCGAGAAGAAAGAAAAAGGATTTGAGATTTTTCAGTGCGAGCAATCAGTCAGCGCGATTATCTGTTGCGTTGTCGTTCCGTGCTTCACGGTTCTGGTAAACGATTTCATCCGCATCTGGCTTGGCGATGATTATACTTTTGCCGGAGCCACGGTTCTTGCAATCGGGCTCAATATGTTTTTAACCTGCGTGCTGCAGCCTCTGTGGTCATTCAGGGAAGCAACGGGGCTTTACAGAAAAACCAAATGGGCAATGATGATATGCGCGGTTTTGAATATTGCGCTTTCTGTAATTCTCGGCAAATTAATAGGTATTACGGGCGTCCTGCTTGCAACCAGTATTTCCAAGCTGAGCACATATATTCTCTATGAGCCGAAATTATTGTTCAATGAATATTTCGGCAAGCCTGCAAAGCTTTATTATTTTGATTTGATTAAAAGCTTTGCGGTGATTTCAGTGCTCGTCGCTGCTAATTATTTCATTTTCAGGTCGTTTGAAATAACCTCCTGGGCATTATGGATTGTTAAGGCGCTGGCAGTCGGCGCAATATCGCTTCTGTGCTCATATTGCGTTTATTTCAAATCCCCGGGTTATAAGATGATTAAAAATAAATTTCTCAGCCTGCTTAAAAGGGCTGATGCAAATAATAAAGGATAAACTCTTAAGGATAAGGAGTTGAGCTTTTGAAGCGTTTTGTTATTGTGCCTTTAAGCATATTGTTATGCTTAATTCTGGCAGCTTGTTCGTCATCGGGTGCAAATGATTCATCTGCCCCTGATGCCGATATCAGGGTTGAAACACCATATACGGATATTGTCGTTCCGGAAATATATAAAGATGCAGTTGAAAACGAGGTCGTTTCCGAGGACCCTTATACTCTGCTTTTCAAAACTAAGGATGACGGCACTGAGCTTTATTCCGTCGTTTTCGGAGACAGTGGCGATTTCCTTCTGGGAACATTGGATGACGGCACGTCGGTTTATATAAACGTTTATGACCTGGATTCTTCAAGCGGTGATTATGATAGCAATGCAATGTATCAGGAAGGGCTTTACGGAGTTCTGGAAAATCTGTGCCAGAACAGCTCTTTCAAAATAAACAATGCGCTGAACACGGATGAAATGCTGACCTTCGGCATAAAAACGGATGTCGTAACCCTTAAGTATCCGAGAAAATGGAAAAATAAGGTTAAGGTTGACGTTGATGGGGATACGGTTCGCTTCTCCTGCAGTGAAACGGAATTGTTTGATTTCTGTTTTTTTGAGGTTGAAAACGGCACCCTTATCGGAACGTATAAGAATAATCCAATCTATATCGTGAATTATGAAGTTGAGAACGACGAATATTTGCAAATGGTTGAGGATTTAAACGTTATTATTAAAAACCTTATGAAGGATGAAAATTTTGTTGTTTATGTGCAATAAGTTTTAAACAGGCTGGAACAGTATATGAGTGATTTGAAGAGCGAAGATTTAAAAAATGAAGATTCGGAACAGGCGGAAAAGGATATAGTTCTGTCTATGGAAAAAACCGAATCCGGCACGGTGGAGCAGCGCACGCGTATTGACGGGCATCACCACCATAAGCACCACAGCAAGCTCTATTATAAATTCAAAAGAACGAAGCATAAAATCAAAAAGCATTTTCGCAAAAAGAAAACGCGCAGAATTTATATTGCTGTTGCTTCTCTGCTTGGCATCGTGCTTATTGTTGCAAGCATTAATGCTCAGAATATTTCCAATAAGAATCTCAATAATGAATCAAGCGGCGTCAGCTCCGGAAACGGCGTAAACGAAGGCGCATATATTGAGGTTTTCGGCTTTGAAGAGGAGCCGGTGCTTGTCAGCAGCGTTATTGAAAAATATATGGATTCCGATAATACGGATTATCTTTATGAAGCTCTTATAAACGCAAATGCCGATGTTCGTTATGACATCAGCAAGCCCGTCAGCTTTAAAACGGCTGTATCGGATTTGCCCTCCGGCGTAACGGCAGAAAACACTAAGGTTCTGATTAGCGATGATCCCGAATTCAAAAACAGCATTTCCGTTAACAGGAATTCAGGCTATGTTGATACTGAGCTGCTTAATCTGAAAACCGGCACGGTTTATTATTACAGCGTTGATACCACTCTTTCGGACGGCACAACTATTTCCGAAAGCGGAAGCTTTAAAACCGCTTTAACGCCCAGAGTGCTGAGCATCAGCGGAGCGGTAAACGTCCGCGATATAGGCGGCTGGAGAACTACGGACGGAAAAATAATCAGGCAGGGCTTGCTTTACAGAGGCAGCGAAATTGACGGTGCTTACCGCGCGGATTTCTGCCTTACCGATTCGGGCATAGTTTCGCTCACAAAGGATCTCGGGGTTATTTGTGATTTTGATTTGCGCGGCTCTTCAAAATATATTTCAGAGCAAAGCCCGCTCGGGGCAAGCATTAATCATCTGCAGTTTGCCTCCCCGCAGTACAGTGAAGTGTTCGATGCTTCAGGCGAAAAAGAAATTAAGGCAGTTTTTTCGGCGCTTGCGGATAAGGATAATTATCCTATGTATATGCACTGCACCTTGGGGCTGGACCGCACGGGCACGGTCTGCTATATTCTTGAGGCGCTCCTCGGAATGTCCGAAGCGGATTTGCTTAAGGAATTTGAGCTCTCCAGCCTGTATTACACTAATATCCGCACGAGGGATTCAAACTTTGATTTGATGAAATTCATATATGATTTCGATGCGCTTGATGGTGCAAGCACTCAGGAAAAGGCGCAGAATTATCTTCTCTCAATCGGCGTAACTCAGGATGAAATCAATTCAATTAAAACCATTTTCTTAGGCTAATAATTTAGTTTTAAAGCAGGTCAATTTTTGGCCTGCTTTTTTGTTGACATTGGTTGCCGTTTGGGTTATTATATGATAGTAATACACAAGCGATTGTGGTTATTGAGTTTAATGTTACTATATATGGAGTGTTTTATGAGCAACGATAAAGGTTATTTAACGCCGGAGGATTATGCTGAGCCGCGCTGCCTTTTGTGCGATGAGCCTTACGGCGTAACGCCGGAGGTTAAAAGTGTGCCGCAGCAGCGCATTATTCAGAAAATGAATGAATATATGAGCCGCAGGGATTATGCGGGCGCTGAGCGCCATCTCAAATATTGGCTTGAGGAGGCAAAACTCGGCAATGATAAAAGGGGAGAGCTGCTTATCCGCAATGAGCTTGTCGGCCACTTCCGCAAAACGGGGAATAAGGATGGCGCTTTTGAAAGCGCTGCCGAGGCGCTGCGCCTGATTGCTGAGCTGGATTTTGACGGCACCATAAGCTCAGGTACCACCTATATCAATATCGCAACCGCATATAACGCCTTCGGCGAGGACGAGCGCGCAATCCCGCTTTTTGAAAAGGCACGTGCGGTTTATGAAGCAAACGAAAGCACCGCGCCGGAGCTTCTCGGAGGGCTTTACAACAATATGGCGCTCACCTTCACAGCGCTCAAAAAATACGATGACGCGCTTGAGCTTTACGATAAGGCGCTCGGCGTTATGGCGAATGCGCCCGACGGCGAGCTTGAGCAGGCGATAACCCATCTCAATATGGCGGATGTTTATGATGCGCAGCTCGGCGACGGCGCGGAGAAAAAGGTTGAAGAGCTGCTCGATAAAGCGTATGATTTGCTGATTAATTCGGATGTTAAAAAGGACGGCTACTATGCCTTCGTCTGCGAAAAATGCGCGCCGGTGTTTTCACATTACGGCTATTTCCTTGCAGCGGGCGAGCTGAATAAAATTGCGGAGGCTATCTATGAAAGGGATTGAGCTTTCAAAGGCGTTTTTTGAGGAGTACGGCAAGCCGATGCTTAAAGCGGAGTTTGCGGATATAATGCCCTGTCTCTGCGTGGGGCTTTTCGGCAGCGGCTCGGAATGCTTCGGATTTGATGACGATGTTTCAACCGACCATGATTTTGAGCCGGGCTTCTGCATCTTTCTTCCGGATGAAAGCGTTGTTGACAGGCGGCAGGCATTTTTGCTTGAAAGAGCGTATGCAAAGCTGCCAAAGGAATTTATGGGCTTCAGGCGCTCCCTTATGGCGCCCGTGGGAGGCGCGCGCAAGGGCGTTCTCAGAACGGATGAATTCTTCCTTGAAAAAATCGGCAGTCCGAACGGCGAGCTTGATTTTCAGCAGTGGCTGACGGTTCCTGAAAATGCGCTTGCAGAGGCAACAAACGGCGAAATTTTTTTTGATAACTTCGGCGAGGTTACCGAAATTCGCAAGGCGCTTTCAAAGTATCCGGAGGATATCAGGCGCAAAAAGCTTGCGGGCAATCTGCTTTTAATGGCGCAGTCCGGGCAGTATAATTTTAAGCGCTGCATAGACCATGGCGAAACCGCTGCGGCGCAGCTTGCCGTTAACGAATTCGTCAAAAGCGCGATGAACGTAATATTTTTATTAAATAATAGTTTTAAACCGTATTATAAATGGAGCTTCCGCGCGCTGCGTGCGCTGCCGAAGCTTTCGCTTGAAGCGGAGATTATGGAATTCCTGCTCACCACGAATAACGACGGCGAAATGGCAGAGGAAAAGTACTATGCCATTGAGGGCATAGCAGCCGATATTATTGATGAGCTTGCAGAGCAGGAGCTCACAAAGGCGATTTGCGGCGATTTGGAGAAGCACGCCTATTCCGTTAACGACGGGATTGAAAATGCCGAAATCCGCAATCTGCACGTTCTGGCTGCTATATAATAAAAGGTAATTAATAAAGAGGTAATATATATGAAACTTCACGGTCTGCAAAAAATGACGCTCTTGGATTTTCCCGGCTGCGTTGCCTGCACTGTCTTTCTTGGCGGGTGCGATTTCCGCTGCCCGTTCTGCCATAATTTTGAGCTTATTGACGGCACCGCGCAGCCCGTTATGACGGATGGTGATTTAATCGCGTTTCTTGAAAAAAAGAGAGGGCTTATAGACGGCGTTGCAATCACGGGCGGCGAGCCCTGCCTGCATCCCGATTTGCCTCAGCTTATTGAGCGAATTCACAATGCGGGCTTTCGCGTTAAGCTTGATACAAACGGCTATCATCCCGAAATGCTCAAAAGAATTTTGGAGCAGGGGATTGTTGAATACGTTGCAATGGATATTAAAAACAGCCCCGAAAAATATGCGCTCACCTGCGGCGTTGATGAGATTGATATGGCGCTGATTGCGGAAAGCCGCGATTTGCTTATGAACGGCAATATTGATTATGAATTCCGCACCACGGTTATCCGTGAGCTCCACGAAAAAGAGGATTTTGAAAAAATCGGCGAATTCATCAAGGGTGCAAAGCGCTATTTCCTGCAGAGATTTACGGATAGGGATTCCGTTCCTTACGGCAATTTAACCGCGCCAACCTTTGATGAAATGTACGAATTCGCGGAAATTGCACGTAAATTTGTGCCGGATACAAAATTGCGCGGAGTAGAATAAAACACTACATATTGTGGTTGAAAAAATTTTTAATAATATATATTGACAAATGCCTCTCTTAATGATAGAATGATTTTTGCAGCGTCGAGAAAGAGCTTAACAGCAAAGAAAAAGAGTATCTCGACTAACAAAAATTATTATTAAGGGAGGAATTTTAATGTACCAGGTCGTTAAAAGAGACGGCAGCGTCGTTGATTTTGACATCAGCAAAATCAGCGCCGCAATCGCAAAAGCATTCGATGCAGTCGGTAAGCAGTACCACCAAACAATTATTGATTTAATCGCGCTTCACGTAACAGCGGATTTTGAAAGCAAAATTCAGGATGATAAGATTTCCGTTGAAGCTATTCAGGATAGCGTTGAAACCGTTCTTTCTGAATCAGGCTATGCGGATGTTGCAAAGGCTTATATCCTTTATCGCCGCCAGAGGGAGAAGATTCGCAATGTTAATTCCGCACTTCTCAATTATAAGGAAATCGTTGATAACTATCTTAAGATTAACGACTGGCGCGTTAAGGAAAATGCAACCGTAACATATTCCGTAGGCGGTCTTATTCTTTCAAACTCCGGTGCAATCACAGCCAACTATTGGCTTTCAGAGGTTTATGATGATGAAATTGCAGAGGCTCACCGCAATGCAGATATTCATCTTCACGATCTTTCAATGCTCACCGGTTATTGTGCAGGCTGGAGCTTAAAGCAGCTTATTCAGGAGGGTCTCGGCGGCGTAACCGGCAAGATTACCTCTTCTCCTGCAAACCATCTTTCAACCCTTTGCAATCAGATGGTTAACTTCCTCGGCATTATGCAGAATGAATGGGCAGGCGCTCAGGCATTCTCCTCCTTTGACACATATCTTGCTCCCTTCGTTAAGGTTGATAATCTCTCTCAGAAAGAGGTTAAGCAGTGCATCCAGAGCTTCGTTTACGGCGTAAACACTCCGAGCCGTTGGGGCACTCAGGCACCGTTCTCCAATATCACCCTTGACTGGACCGTTCCTAACGACCTTAAAAACCTTCCCGCAATTATCGGCGGCAAGGAGATGGATTTCACTTACGGTGAATGCCAGAAGGAAATGGATATGGTTAACAAGGCTTTCATCGAGATTATGATTGAGGGCGACGCTAACGGCAGAGGCTTCCAGTATCCTATACCGACCTATTCAATCACCCGCAATTTTGATTGGAGCGAGAGCGAGAACAATAAGCTTCTCTTTGAAATGACCGCTAAATACGGCACTCCTTATTTCTCAAACTATATCAATTCCGATATGGAGCCGAGCGACGTTCGTTCAATGTGCTGCCGTCTTCGTCTTGACCTTCGCGAGCTTCGCAAAAAGTCAGGCGGCTTCTTCGGCTCAGGTGAATCAACCGGTTCTATCGGCGTTGTTACCATCAACCTTCCCAGAATTGCTTATCAGGCAAAGGATGAGGCTGATTTCTATGCAAGGCTTGATCATCTTATGGATATTGCCGCACGCAGCTTAAAGGTGAAGAGAACGGTTATCACAACCCTTCTTGACCAGGGCCTTTATCCTTACACCAAGAGATATCTCGGCACCTTTGCAAACCATTTTTCAACCATCGGTCTTATCGGTATGAACGAGGTTGGTCTTAATGCAAACTGGCTCAGAGCTGATTTAACGGACGCTAAGGTTCAGCGCTTTGCAAGGGACGTTCTCAACCATATGCGCGAGCGCCTTTCCGATTATCAGGAGGAATACGGCGATCTTTATAACCTTGAGGCAACTCCTGCCGAATCCACAACTTATCGCTTTGCTAAGCACGATAAGGAGGATTTCCCGGATATCATCACTGCCAATATGAACGGCACTCCTTATTACACCAACTCTTCACATCTTCCCGTTGGTTACACGGAGGATATCTTCTCCGCTCTTGATATTCAGGATGATTTGCAGACTCTTTATACCTCGGGCACCGTTTTCCACGCATTCCTCGGCGAAAAGCTGCCTGATTGGAAGGCTGCCGCAAATCTTGTTCGCAAGATTGCCGAAAACTACAAGCTGCCTTATTACACAATGAGCCCCACTTACTCCGTATGTAAGGACCACGGCTATCTAACCGGCGAGCAGTTCACCTGCCCGATTTGCGGTGCGAAGACCGAGGTTAACAGCCGTATCACCGGTTATTACAGACCTATTCAGAACTGGAACGACGGTAAGGCTCAGGAGTATAAGGACAGAAAGGTTTATAACATCGGTCGCTCTCATTTAACTCATGAGGGTCCGAACCCTGCTCCCGTTGACGATGCTCCCGCTGAGGTAAACACCACTGCGGATGCTCCAGCAGCAGGCGGCGCAATCCTTTTCAAGACGGCAACCTGCCCTAACTGCAAGGCAGCAGCTGCGCTTCTTGATAAGGCAGGCGTTCAGTACACCGCTCTTAATGCGGATGAAAATGCAGAGCTTGTTGCTCAGTACGGCATTAAGCAGGCTCCGACCCTTATTATTCCGAACGGCGATTCTTTTGAAAAGTTCCGCGGCGTTTCGGATATCAAGGGCTGGCTTATGAACAAATAAGTTTAATAAAAATAACGACGGGGAGGGGCTTGCCCCTTCCCGTTTTTCATAGGAGTTTATTATGTATGATATAATTGTTGTGGGCGGCGGCCCCGCGGGTATGACTGCGGCGCTCTATGCCCAGCGCAACGGCAAGCAGGCGCTCGTTATTGAAAAGGCAGGCTTCGGCGGGCAGATTACCAATTCGCCCAAGGTTGAAAATTTCCCCTCAGCCATATCAATCAGCGGCAACGAGCTTGCGGATAAAATGTTTTCCCAGATTATGGAGCAGGGCGCCGATATTGAGATTGAAACCGTAACCTCCATTGAGGATAGGGGCGATATCAAAATCGTTAAAACCGAGGAGGGCGGCGCTTATGAGGCGTATGCCGTAATCATCGCAACCGGCGTTAAGCACCGTATGCTCGGGCTTGAGGGCGAGGATGAGCTCGTCGGCGAGGGCATCTCTTTCTGCGCGGTTTGCGACGGCGATTTTTACACCGATAAGGTCGTTTGCGTTGCGGGCGGCGGCAATTCCGCTTTGCAGGAGGCAATCCTCCTTTCCGATAAATGCTCCAAGGTTATTATGCTTCAGGATTTGCCCACCTTTACAGGCGAGGAAAGGCTGCAGCAGGTTCTCTTTTCAAGGGATAACGTTGAAAAGCACACGGGCGTAAAAATAACCCGCCTCATCAAAAACGGTGATGAGCTTGCGGGCGTTGAGATAAATGAAAACGGCGAGGTTAAGGAAATCGCGTGCGACGGGCTTTTTGTTGCAATCGGTCTTATCCCGGAAAATGAGCCGTTTAAGGAGCTTGCGGATTTAAACAGCTTCGGCTATTTTGATTCTGACGAGCAGTGCACAACCAAAACGAAGGGCATTTTTGTTGCGGGCGATTGCCGCAGCAAATTCGTCCGCCAGGTAACAACCGCTGCGGCGGACGGCACAATCGCCGCTCTTGCCGCTTGCAGATATATAAATGATATAAAGGCATAATGCCTTAAGTGGACAGTGACCAGTGGTTAGTGACCAGAAAAAAGAAACCTTCTGATGAAGGTTTCTTTTTTATATTAAATGTTGAATTATCAGTTCAGATATGAAAACTCCTGCCGATGCGCCGATTGCAACCGTCAGCAGCCCGCGCTTGAAATATGCCAGAATGAGCGCCACTGCAACGCCGATTGCCGCCGTAATAATATGGTTCGTTGCAAAGAAAACTGCGGGTATCGTCATAACGCTTAGTACAGCGTAGGGCATATAGTGCAGAAATGAAAGAATGAATTTATTCTCAATCTTTTTCTTTATCAGCACGAGCGGTATTGCCCTGACGAGATAGGTCACAAGCGCCATCGTTGCCAGATAGGGGAGGAAAGCGTTAAACTCCATTTTCGCCCTCCTTTTCCGTTTCGCCAATAGGGAAAAGCAGCGCCGCAATTGCGCTTGCCGCAACGGCGCAGATGATTACAACGAAACCGCTGTGCACCTTTGAAAGCAGCGGAATAAAGCGGAATGCGCAGCTCAGCGCAATTGCAATAATCACGCAGAAAAGCACGTGCTTATTCTCCTTTGCAGGGGGCACGACTATTGCAATAAACATTCCGTAAATCGCAATTCCAAGCGCCGAAATCAGCAGGGCAGGCAGGATGTTGCCCGCAACAGCGCCAACTATCGTGCCCGCGCTCCAGCCGAGATAAGGCGTTAAAATCAGCCCGAACATATAGCTTTTGCCAACGGATTTTTTGGATGCCGCAACGGCAAAAACCTCGTCCGTGTTAACGAATGCAATCAAGAAGCGGTCTATCAGTGAAACGCTGCCGTCCAGCTTCTGCGAAAGGGTAACGCTCATCAGCGCATAGCGCAGGTTGATTATAAGCTGGCTTGCCGCAAGCTCAAACAGCGTGCCGCCCGAAACGATAATCGGAACCGCCGCAAGCTGCCCTGCGGAGGTAACGTTCGTCATTGAAATCAGCAGCGCCTCAAGCGAGGTTAACCCGTGCGCAACGGTGAAAATTCCGAATGCAAACGCCACTGAAAAGTAGCCCATGCAAATCGGCAGCCCGTCAATTATTCCTTTTAAAAACGTGTTTTCTTTAATGTTTTTGGTTTCTTTCATATTGAACTAAATGTAGGGGACGCCGACTTCGGCGTCCCGCTTTTTATTTTAATATTTTAATTTAAGAGCAAGCTTTAAAACGTTCTTTGCCGTGCGCTCAAGCTCCGCGCGGGTAATGCCGCCCTTCTCGCCGAGCGTCGGTAATAATGAACCGTCTGAGATATATCTCTTTGCGGTGTGGGTTCCGCCCGGCATAAGCACGTCAACCTGCGAACGAACGCGGTAAGCGTTGTTTTTAATATTCGGGAATTCGGGGCTTGCGGATTTCTGCATCCACCAGTCCGTCATAACGTTGCCCTCGTAGCCCCATTCGCCGCGGAGAATAGTTGTAACAAGGTCATAGTTATAATGGCTCCAAACGCCGTTAATCTTGTTATAGCTCGTCATTATGTTAAGCGGCTTTGCTTCCTTAACGGTAATCTCAAAGCCCCTGAGGTAGATTTCACGCAGCGCTCTCTGGGAAATGCGGGTGTCCGTCTTCGTTCTGTGCGCCTCCTGGTTGTTGCAGGCAAAATGCTTGGGGCAGGCAGAAACGCCGGAGCTCTGAACGCCCCTAACGTATGCCGCGCCCATCTTGCCGGAAAGCAGCGGATCCTCTGAAAAATATTCAAAGTTTCTGCCGCAAAGCACGTTTCTGTGAATGTTCATACCGGGTGCAAGCAAAACGTCGCTCTGAACGGCTTTCATCTCTCTGCCCGTAACGCTGGTCAGCGCCTCAACGAGCTCGCAGTTAAACGTTGCCGCAAGCGCCGTGCCGCAGGGCAGCAGGGAAGTGTATTGCTTAATGCGTATTCCCGCGGGGCCGTCCGTCGTGATAATCGGCGGCACGCCCTTTTCCTGCAGCGGCGGGATAATGCCGCCAAAGGCGCCCGCGTTGCCCTCAACGCCGAATTTGCTGTCCATCATACCCTGGCCACGGGTGAGCGCTTCAAGCTCTTTTTCGTCAAGCTGGCTGATGAATTCGTCAAGCGTGATTTTGCCCTCGGCAACCTCGTTGAATTTGTGCCCGTTATCGCCCTTGAAGCCGATTTCCTCGGGCAGGTTTTCAAGAATTCTTTCTTTCAGATACGGCTCGCAGGGCTCAACCGGCTCGTAATCGGGCATCAGCTTGCCGTTTTCTTCAATAACGGTCAGTCGTTCAAAGCCTTTCTTAACTCCGCAAACCTCGTCAAGCTGCTCAATAACGGTGTATTCAAGCCAGGCGTTGCCTGCAAGAATTTCGGTGCGAACGCTGTTGCCTGCAAAGAAGCGGTATTCGCCCTCCTCAAGCACGTAGGCAAATTTGTTGCCCGTTTTGCCCGTGTCGTCAAAGGAAGCAATGTCATAAAGCGTGCAGGAAAGCGTGATTTCCTCGCTCTCCTTCGGTGCAAGCTCCTTGGTTTTTGCAAATGCAACAAGGCTCATCTTCGCTTTTTTAAGCTCGCCCTGCGGCGCGCTCAGATAAAGCTGCACAACCTCCTTGCCGCTGACCTTGCCGGTGTTTTTAACCTTGATTTTAAACTCAAAACCGTCCTCGGTCTGAGTGAATTTCTTTGGTTTAATTTCAAAATCGGTGTAGCTTAAGCCGAAGCCGAAGGGATAAAGCGCCTTTTCGGGGCAGAAGGTTTCAAAATAGCGGTAGCCGACGAAGATATCCTCTTTGTAATTGTTGAAATCCTTGCCGCCGAAATCAGCGGAGGAGGGGTAATCCTCATATTTTTCCGCAATCTCGCAGGGCAGCTTGCCGCTCGGGCAAGCCTTGCCGCACAGCACGTTTGCAAGCGCGTTTCCGCTTTCCATTCCGCACTGCCAGGCGCTGACTATTGCTGAAATTCTGCCGCCGTATTTCTTAGTCCACGCCATATCAATAATGTTGCCGCAGTTCATAATAACTGCAACGCGGCTGAAATGCGCGGTAACAAGATTAAGCAAATCAAGCTCTGCGGTTGTAAGGTAATAGCTGCCCTCTTTCAGGATATTCTCCCTGTCCTCACCGGCAGCTCTGCCGATAACAACAAGCGCCAGATCGCTGTTTTTTGCAGCCTCCTCAACGCTGTTAACGGAGATTTCCATTTCGGGATAATTCATCGGCCAGTGACCCCAGATGCCGTGGCTTACGGGGTTTGCCTTGCTCCATTCGGCATATTCCTCAACGAGGGGCTCGTAAAGCTTAACGCCGTCGTTTTTAAGCCCGTCAATCAGGCTGATGTTATAAGGGGCGTTAACGTCGCCGCCGCTGCCGTAGCCAACGTAAAACCAATCGTGCTGGCAGCGGCCGAAAACGGCAACGGTTTCCTCCGCCTTAATCGGAAGCAAATCATTCTCGTTTTTTAGCAAAACGATGCTTTCCTCCGAAGCGGCGCGCGCTTTCTCAGGCATATCCTCAAAGATAACCTTTTCGCCCTTTGCCGTGTTTTCAAGCTGCATAACGGCGCTCAGCTCAAGCGCTTCGCCGACTTTTGTTACAACCTTTTCAAGTGCATTATCTAAGCTCATATTACTTAACCTTTGTTTCTGTTATTTTTTGTTTGCCTTGCGTGCTGCAAGCTCAGCCTCTTCCTCGGCTTTCTTTGCCTCTGCAGCGGCTTCCTTTTCTCTTTCTTCTTCCTCAGCCTTCAGCTTAGCCTCGTCGTAAAGCGCGGCAATCTCGTCAAAGTGGCTGTAATTCTCCTGCTGGGTAAGAAGCTTCTTAGCATCAATATACGGCTTTGCAGCACGGTTGAATTTTGCAAATTCATCCATAAGCGCTTTAGCCTGCTTCTGAACTGCTTTCTTTTCAGCCTGCAGCGCCTTTGCCTTTGCTTTATCGCCTGCGGAGGTAACGGCAAAGATTTCCTCGTCAAGAGCGTCTTCCTTGTCAAACAGGGCGGTAAGCTCAGCCATATCGGGCTCTTTGAACTCGTTTATCGTGCCGTAATATTTATCAAACGCTTTCTTTGCGGAGATATTTTTCTTTGCAAATTCAATCTTAAATTTGCGCAGCTCTTTTTCATCCTCGGTGTTTTTCGGCATTTGCTTAGCCGCTGTAAGCTCTGCTCTTGCGGTGGAAAGGTTAATGTTTCTGATATGGTCAAGCCCTGCGTCAAACACGCCACGGCTGACCTCAACCTGGTGCTTGTAAAGCGCTGAATCGAATTTGTTGAGCTCCTTGCAAACGAATTGGGAAATCTCAATTTCCTCGTTATATTCAAGGTCTGCTCTGTATTCTTTTCTGCCCTTGCTCTTGTCGAGCGTTCTCGGCTCTGCAGCTGCCTTTTCTTTAGCCTCGTTAACAAGGTCAATTGCCTCAACGAGCTGATTGTTTTTAAGCGCGCCGTTTGCATAATCCTCAAACATAGCTCTTACCTGAAGCACGCGGATAATGCTCTTCTGCTTCTTTTCCGTGAAATCGTAGAAGAAATAGGGCACAACGTTAAGGAATGCGCCTACTGCACACATAATGATAAGTGCAGGCAGGAATTTCCAAAGCAAGCCGGGTTCGCCGGTATCAACAAAAAGAATATCAAATGATTTTTCATATCCGTTGCCCTCTTGAATGCCGAATCTGCTCTGAACCGCAGGAATAACGGCGGAGGTTGCAAGGGTAACAAGATTGCCTATGGTTGCAACCGCGGCAAACATACCGTCAATTCTTTCGCCTGAGCGGTATTGCTGATAATCGCGGATATCCGCCTGTATAGCAGGAGTTGTAATCTGCTCAAACGCGCTGAATAAATAGTTCGTCCATATGCAGATAACCAGCCACCAGAAGCTTTTAACGTTGATGAGCATAAGCAAAATGCACACAACGTTCATCAGGTTAACCGTGATAAGCACGGCTTTTTTGCCGAAGCGCTTAACGAAGAAGGGAGCAGCAATCATACCCCAAAGCGATGCGTTGCCTATTATTACCCAGGCAACGCCGTACGTTGCGGGGGAAACGGTTTTGCCGTAGTTCTGGTTGTAGTAAAGAATGTTATAGTATGCAAGCTCAAGGAATCCAAGCCAGCCTGCAAGAGAGATAATCCAGAAATACTTGTTTTTGGCAACCTCTTTAAGGGCGTCAATAAATCTGATCTGGATTGTGTGCGTTTTAGCCTGAACGATTTTTTCCTTCGTGTTGGCAAATACAATAATGGTTAAGCCGATACCGATAACTGCATAAATCGGATAAGCAATTCTGTAAATCAGAATATCTGATTGGTCTTTTTGTGTGATTTGAGCGATAAGCGGATTAACGAAGTTCATTATTGACGGTGCAAGTGAATAAACAACCGCTTTTATCGCAAGAACATCGGTTCTCTCCTGCGTGTTCGGGGAAAGCACGTGAATAAGATTCTCATAAGCATCCTTGAAGAAGAAGAAGAAAAAGTGCAGCCCGAGATTGCAGATGAATACAACGGTGGCTTTAATCAGGTATCCTTTTTCAAGGCCGAACATTTCGCCCGGGAAAATTTTATACATCTGTTCATACGGGAACCAGACGTATATCAGCGCCAGAATCGCCGTCGGAATACCCATTGACAGCAGATAGGGTCTGTATTTACCGCCCTTGCCTCGCGTGTTATCTATCATATTTGCCCTGACGGCTGTCAGCGGCACGTTCAGTATCGTGGCAATGAGATAGATTATGTATGAATGCATGGGGTCAACACCTATTGCCGTGCTGACGATGATGTTTGTTGTGCTTACTATCAGAGTTGAGCCAAGCTGAATAATGAAATATGCGCCGATACCGCCGAATGCATAGGACGCAATTTCCTTAAAGGACATATATTTGCCCTTGGGAGGCTCTTTCCAGTAGTATTTGACATTGTTTGCCAAGGTTGTCGCCTTGGCTTTAATATCGTTTACTGCCATATATAAATCTCCCCTTAAAAGATTAATAGATATAATAATAATATCATATATGTGACATTACATCAACCAAAAAATAATACTATTAATATTCAATTTGCTTTGTTGTGCTTTTTTATCGGTTATGGTAGAATAAATATAAATCTTTTTGGCGGTGGAATATGACTCACAAAATGAATTTAAACGAAGAGCCGTTTGAAAAAATCAAAAGCGGCTCAAAGACGATTGAGCTTCGCCTTTATGACGAAAAGCGGCGGAAAATAAAAGCAGGCGATGCGGTTTATTTTAAGTCAAAAACGGGCAGCCTTATGGCAACGGTAAAAGCCGTTCACGTATTCAAAAGCTTTGAAGAATTGTATGCTGCTTTACCGCTTGTAAAATGCGGTTATTCCGCAGATGAGATTGCAACCGCCTCTCCTGAAGATATGCTTACTTATTACACCAAAGAGCAGATTGAAAAATACGGAGTGGCGGGAATTGAAATAGAGGTGAAAAGATGATAATTCCTCATAACAAATTAGTAAGAGATAATATACCCGATATTATTGAGAACAGCGGTCAGACGGCAAACACAGTTATTCTTGACGATAAGAAATACACTGCTGCACTTGAAAAGAAGCTTAAAGAGGAAACAAAAGAGTATCTGCAAAGCAGAGAATTAGTTGAACTTGCAGATATTCTTGAGGTGGTTGAAGCACTCGCAAAGAATCAGGGTTCGTCCTTTGAAGAGGTGCTTGAACTGAAAAGGCAGAAGCAAGAGAAAAACGGCGCGTTTGATAAACGGATATTTTTAGTAAGCGTTAAGAGGTAACTATGCTTGGTAAAAGAGTTAAAGTAACGGTTGACAGACCGCTTGGCACCTGTCATCCTCAGCATAAGGATTTATACTATCCGATTAACTACGGATATATTGAGGGCGTTATTGCGCCGGACGGTGAGGAGCAGGACGCATACATTCTCGGCGTTGATAAGCCTGTTTCGGGATTTGAGGGAATAGTTATAGCCATAATTCACAGGAATAATGACGTTGAAGAAAAATGGGTAGTTGCGCCCGAAGGCAAATTGTTTACGAAAGATGAAATCAAAGCTTCCGTTCATTTTCAGGAACAGTTTTTTGATACAGAAATCATTATGATGGAAGTGAAATTTTACGAGTCTGTTGACGAAGCTCTTTTGAAATTCGCCGTGATTGCTGCAAAGTCGGACGGTAAATGGGTGTTCTGCAAGCACAAGCAACGGGATACTTACGAGTTTCCTGGCGGACACAGGGAAGCAGGAGAAAGTATAATGGAAACCGCTTGCCGTGAGCTTTATGAAGAAACGGGTGCATTGCAATATGACTTAAATCCTGTTTGCTATTATTCCGTTACTTCGCCCGATGCTTTCAACGGAGTAGAAACCTTCGGTTTGCTTTGCTTTGCAGAGATAACCGAATTTGAAAGCAATCTGCACAGTGAAATTGAAAAGATTATTCTTACAGATAATTTGCCGAACAACTGGACTTACCCGTTAATTCAGCCGTTACTGTTAGCAGAATTGAAAAAGACAAATTGTTGAAAGTTAAAGGAACAGTAAAACAGCCTTCGGATTAACGAAGGCTGTTATTATATGCGTTTATTTATTCTTCACCGTTTTCGGGCTTGCGATTGCGGCGTTTTTTGATTGCCTTTGTGATGATAACTGCTGCTGCAATCACGAGGATTACAACTCCGCAGATGCTCGGAATTGCAATTCTGAACACAAGCGGGATATAGAATTTTGCAACGGGCGTGTTATCGGGCAGGTGGTAAAATCCGTCGCCGCTGTTGTCGCCGTAAGCAATGCGGATAACGTTAACGCTGTATCTTTCAGCCTCAACGCTCACGGTTTCGCCGCTGATTCCCAGCGTTTCCTCAACGGGCGCAATATAAACCGATTTGCCAACCTCGTTGCAGGCGGAGGGGAATTTTGCCGAAAGGTGCTGAATTGAAGCGGCGTTAATGCCGTCAAAGCCGCTAAAATTAAGGTTAACCGTCTGCGGCTTTCCGCTTGAATTCACAAGCTTAACGTAGATTGCCTGCTCTCTCTGGTCAACGGTAACGGACTGTGCAAGCTCGCGCAGTGAAACCTCGCCGTCAAATTCAGCGTTAATATATTCCATTCCCAGATTGTTTGCAAAAAGCATCTGGGTGTAGTAAGCGGGGGAGAGTGCAACGCTCTGCGAATCAAACCAGATTTCGTTAATCGTCCAGTTCTGCGCGTTAACCTTTGCAAAGGTGGGCGCTATGCAGGTCATCGCAACAACGTCGCCATTGCGCTCAAAGCCCGTCATAAACGTTGCTTCCTCAACAGCCTCGGTTATATTGCTCTTGGTCTGCATCGTGCCGTAGCCGTCCGCGGTTGCCGCATATTCGCCAACGAACACCTTCGCACCGTCGCGCGTGTAGTTATCATAGCGGTCATTATGGTCGTAAAGATAGCTCTGCCCCGTGTAATAATGCTCGTCAACGAAGCAGTCCGGGTATTTTTCGTTAGCGGTTTCCCACGCATAATCAAAGGCGTCGCCCTCAAGCCAGGTGCCTGCAGTTGTGATAATCTGAATATCGGGATATTTTTCCTTAACGGCTTTATAAAGCGCGTCAAAATTGCGCCAGTAAACCTCGCCCCAGTTCTCGTTTCCGAGCTCAATGTATTTAAGATTATAAGGCTCTTCGTGCCCGTAAGCCGCACGCAGCGCGCCCCAGTAGGTTGTGGTTTTATCGCCGTTTGCAAACTCAATTAAATCTAAAATATCCTGCACGTAGTTATCCCATTCGGGAGTGCCGGGGGTAAGCGCAATGCTTTCAAGATACGCTGTCCAGTCTGCCTCGCTTTGATAGCCGAGGTTGTTAACCTCGTTCGTGCGCCATTCAATTCCGCCGTCGTCGTCAGGCCAGTAGCCGCGAACGTCAATCAGATATTGCCTGAATTCCTCATCCGTCATTGAAAGCTTTTCGTGCGCGTCAACGTTGAAATCGTAATTGTTGCGCCCCTGGCAGGTTAAGCCAACGTTAAGGCAGGGCAGGGGCTCTGCGCCGATATCGTCGCAAAGATTAAAGTATTCGCCGTAGCCCACCTGATTTGAATTTATGTAATAATCCTTTGCAACGTCGTTGCGCCAGACATTATAGGTCTGCACCCTTTCCTCAACGGGGCCGATGGTGGCTTTCCAGTCGTAAAGCCGCTCAAGCGAATCGCCCTCGCAGAAGCAGCCGCCGGGGAAGCGGATGAAGGCGGGGTTAAGGTCAATAAGCGTCTGCGCTAAATCAGTGCGAAGCTGTGCAAACTGCCATTCGGGATTGCCGTAGCCGTAAGAGGTTTCGGGCACCAGGCTCACAAAGTCAAGGCAAAGGCTGCCCTCGCCCTGAAGAATTATATTAAGCCCTCCGTCCTCAGTTGCGTTTGAAATAAGCTCTGCCGAAAGCTTAATCCAGCCTGCGCCAGCCTTGGAAATGTCAAGCTCGGTCAGGTTGTTTTCGTTTGCTTTTGAAGCCAGCCCAACGTAAAGAGCACCCTCAAAATCGACATTGCTAACGTAGCAGGAAAAGGCGTAAGCCTCCCCCTCCTTGAAGCCCATATCAGCGCTCGATTGCTTGTCGGGATTAGGCGTCCAGGTCTTGTAATCCCAATCCTCTGTGCAGCCGAGATTAGTGATAATTCCCTTGCCCGAAACCGTCAGCAGCTCATAATTCAGGTTGTTTTTATTCATCGGGTTTTCACTCTCAACGGAGTGATTTACGTTGCTGAATTGCCACGCCGTTTCGTTAAGCACAACGCCGTCCTCGGTTGTGTTGCCCTCGGGCAGGTCGTTGTATTCAAAGCTGTTGTTGTAAACGAGATTTGCAGTCAGTCCGCCGTCGCATGCCTTGGAGATATCCTCAATAAATGCGCCGTAAAGCGTTTGCGAAACCTCGTGTGAAATATTATTTGCCGAGATGTTGAGATTAACCGCGCTCTTTGCGTTTGCGGGGAAAGCAAGCGCGCCCGTTGCAAGCAGCGCCAGCACGGATAAAACAGAAACCAGCCTTTTCATAATGCCTCTCCTAATTTGTTTTATGGTCTATTTTAACATATTAATAAGCTCTTGTCAAAAACGGCAATTTCGGCATTTTTAAAATTTGCAAAAATAATTGTTGCAAAATGAAATGAAATGTGTAATAATATCAATGCACAAAAAATGCATAGCACCGAGGTGTGGCTCAGTTTGGTAGAGCACTTCGTTCGGGACGAAGGGGCCGCAGGTTCAAATCCTGTCACCTCGACCATTGAAAAAGGGTACCCATACGGGTACCCTTTTTCAATCTTTAATGAACAGGATTTGAAACAAAACACCGCTTGTCGCAACTGTAGGGCGCG
>CAJOJV010000011.1:0-3771 GCA_905234995.1 uncultured Eubacterium sp.
TAATTCGAATCCATCGGGAATGTAGCCAATTTTCAAATTATCAATATTTTTTATTCCAGATGTATCAACAACATCATATGTTGAATAATCATCGAATTTCTGCACGATGAAATCACGCCCGACTGTGGCGGCAAATACAACCGTTGCAAGTGCAATTATAATTGCTGCAATAAGAAGCGCTCGTGCAGTGCTGCGCGTTAATCTGTGATACCTGTCGCCGCGCATTTTATCCATCAGTTTTGCAATGCCCTTTTTATAAGCCTCGGTCGGCTCGGGTAAATCAAACTCCGTCGGTAGAGAGGCAACCCAGTTAATCAGTGATAATTCAACTGCCGCTTCAAAATTACTCATATTTATAACCTTTCTTATTTTTCAAACTCTTGCCTTATTCTTGCTTTGGCAAACTGAATTGTTTTTCTTACCAAAGCATCGGAAACGCCATACAGCTTGCCGATTTCCTTGCTGGTATAGCCAAAGCTGTATGATAAATAAAGATACATTCGTTGTTGCTCCGGCAATTTATCAATCATCGCTGTAATATCAGCTTTATTTATGCTTTCAAAATAATCGCTGCTTTCCTCTTTAGTTAATATATCTTCATTGTATTCAATGTTATTATTCTTTATGATTTCTTTGTTATACACCTTATTTGCACAACTGTTTGCAATAGTTGCTATATAATTTTTGGTTTTCGGATCATCGGGATCGCCAATCTTTTTAAAGTTCTTGGCTATTGATATCCATGCCTCCTGAGCGCTTTCATCTGCAAATTCCCGGTTTTTAAGCTTTTGCAGGGCGATATAACGCACAAGGTTTTCGTATTTGTTGAAAACAATTTCAAATTTAACCTTATCCTCTTCATCATCAATAAGGTCAAGAAGTAATATTAACACATTATCATTCCCTTTGCAGTAATACTTGCGTTAATAATACCATATTTTTCAAAATTTGTCATTATACATTAAAAATCTGCTTTTTGCGCTGCCTAAACGCTATCGTTATTTGCGTTAATTGAAATATGTTTTTTTAATAAAAATGCATAATTATTGACATAATTCTTTTAATTGCTTGATTTTTCTTATAAATAATATATAATATAAGTAATTATTTATATATAAGGCTTTTTCTGGAAAACCACTGTTATGCTTTTCGTCACGGCTCAAAGCCGCCTGCAAAGGGCGTGGCAGCATATTGTTTGGGAGTTTTGGAAATGTATAAGATTGTTATTTGTGACGACAGCCATGAAATAGCGGATTATCTTGAGGACGCAATCGCAGAATGTTATCACAACGAGGTTAACACGGTTTCCTTCAACAACAGATTTGATTTGATTGATTACGTTTGCGAGGTTGCAAAGGGAAATGTTGATATCCTGATGATTGATATCAACCTCGGCGCGGATAACGGCATTGAGGTTGCGGAGCTTTTAAAGCAGAGCTATCCCCACATCAAGATTGTTTTCATTACGGGATATATTGATTATGCCCGTGATATTTTTGAGGCGGAGCCCTGCTTCTTTTTGGTTAAGCCGATAGAGACGGACAGGCTTATTCAGGCGGTGGATAAAGCAATCTCCCTTATTCAGGAGGACAGGCAGCGCTGCATTTCAATCGTTACCAGAGGTGAAATCCGAAATCTGCAGCTTTCGCAGATAAGATATATTGAAAACAGAAACCGAACCCTCATCATTAAAGAAAAAAATCTTTATTATGAAATACATATGAAAATGGATGAGTTTGCAGAGCAGCTGCCTGAAAACTTTTTCAGGTGCCATCAGTCCTATATTGCAAATCTTGACCATATAAGGGAGCTCACGGTTGACGGCGCGGTTTTATACAGCGGCGAGCTTATTCCCGTCAGCAGGTCAAAATACGGCGATGTTAAAAAAGCCTTTCTAAATTATCTGGGGCAGAGAATATAGGCAGGAGGATTTATGTACAGCCAAAAAATACAAAGATTCCTTTTTGCTTTAACCTTTATTATTCCCGCAATTACAGCCGGTCTCTGGCTGGTGGTGGATTTGCTGCTTGAGCATAACGGGCTGATAAGCGAAAACGTTTCTTTAATACTGGAATTCAGCATCGTGGCGATAACGATGATTGCTGAATATTACGTTATTTCACAGCATAATGAATATAAGATACGCAAGGAGCTTAACGACCTTAGAAGCCAGGCGCAGATGGTTGAGGATTATTATTCGGACCTTGAGCTTAAGATGGACGGCATTGATAAGCTTCGCCATGAAATCAGAAATTATCTTTCAATTGCGGCTCCCGAAAGCGAAATCGGCAAATCCCTTTCGGAGCTTTCGGATAAAATTGATTCCGAGGTAAGCTCGGCAAGAAAAGCAAAATATTGCAGCAACAAGCTTTTGAATATTATCATCAGCAAAAAAGCGGAGGAAGCGCTGAGGTATAACACGGAGTTTAAATGCTCAATCAGCGTGTCGGAGGATATTCCGATTAACAGCTTTGATTTATGCAGCTGCTTTTTCAATCTGCTTGATAATGCAATTAAAGCAAATAACGAGCAGATTGAAAATAAAAACAAATGGATATCCCTCAATGCAAGCGTAAGGGGCAATTTCCTGATTATTAAGCAAAGCAATTCGGCTTACGGAAAGGTTATTACCGACGGCAACGGCAGATTTTTAACCTCCAGACTTGATAAGGAGGGGCATGGCTACGGGCTCAGCGTTATTAAGGATATCTGCAAAAAATATGACGGCTATTGCGACTTCGAGCTTAAGGATAACGTGTTCTGCTCAATAGTCGGAATTAACCTAAATGCCGCAAAATAATCAAATTTTATGCAAAAAATGACAAATTAACGGCAGAATTTGCATTTTTTTACAAAAATTCTTTTCAAATGTTATAATCACAGCGTTGATGTTTGCCGAAGGAGAGGAGGTGTAATATTGAATATCAGTTCAGAAGATAATTCCGTAATCCTTCTGTTTGAAAACGGCGAGGAAATTCTTTCCGTTATTGATGAGCGCTTAGTTGAGCTTATTAAGGGAAACGCGGCGCACGCCTTTGACGTCAGCATAATCAGAAATGAGGATTGCTTAAGCGTTGCATTGATAGCCCGCGACTTTGATCTTTTAACCGAGCACTTAAAGGGCTTGGAGGAAAAGGAAGCGCTGGATATTCTTTTTGAATATGCAAGGTTTGCAGAGAGCGACAATAATGCGGAAACCTATTATCTTGAGCCGGACAGCATTTTTTATGATAAATACGGCTTAAGGTTTATTAAGGCAATAAGCACACTCAATCAGTCAAAGCAGGAATTAATCATTTCGTTTATTGAAAGATTGTCGGAATTGGTTGGCAATTTTGATTCGGAGCTTAAGGAAATCCTGATTGCTAAATGCAAAAGCGCAGAATCGTTTGAAGAGGCTCTTCGCGAGTCGGTTGATAATTATTTCAACCCCGTAATTATTGAGCCTGCCACTGAGCAGATTTCAGATTCACCGTTCGCTCCGCAATCTGAAGCAGAAAACGAAACCGGTGCAGCACCGAAAATCCTTAAGAGGTGCTCGTCCTGCGGTGCAGAATATGAGGAAGCCTTCGTGTTCTGCATAAAATGCGGCGGCAAGCTTGTTGATGTTGAGGAACCCTCGGCACCGCAGCCGGAACCGCAACCGGAGCCGATGCCCGTATGGCAACCGACCCCGCAGCCGGAGCCGCAACCGGAGCCGCAGCCCGTATGGCAACCGACCCCGCAACCGGAGCCGCAGCCCGCATGGCAACCGACCCCGCAGCCGGAGCC
>CAJOJV010000011.1:3801-41420 GCA_905234995.1 uncultured Eubacterium sp.
GCCGCAGCCCGTATGGCAACCGACCCCGCAGCCGGAACCGCAACCGGAGCCGATGCCTGCACCACAGCCGGCACCGCAGCCGGTTGAAATCCCGCAGCAGAGCCCCCCGAGCAGCGAGGAAAACAAAAAGCTGTTCCGGGAAACGACTTTGCTTGGCTTCACTAATTATGGCGAAACTTCAATTCTCGGCGGAGGTGGCGTAGGAGCTTCCTTTGACACCCCCAATCTTGTTCGTCAGACGAACAATGAAAAGATTTTTATCACTAAGAGGAGTTTTGTTATAGGCAAGAGTTCGGAAAAAGCTGACTACGCTGTGACCAATAACAATGCGATAAGCAGAGTTCATGCGGAAATTTCAGTAGTCGGCAGCGACTATTTTATTGTTGACAGGAATTCAACGAATCACACCTACGTCAACAATACATACGTTCAGCCGGAATCGCCTGTGCAGATTCACGACGGTGATGAAATAAAGCTTGCAAATGAAATTTTCACCTTCCATTTGCAATGATAATTTGAAAGGAGTAAAAATATGAAAAAAATCAGAAATGTTGTTGCTATCGTATTAGCAATGCTGCTTATGCTTTGCAGCTCCATCCCTGCTATGGCTACAGAGGATGAGGTTCGTGCAGTTGCAGACGGCGTGTTGTATTTCTCAGAAAACATTGACGGCAGAGATTATGCTCGTGGTTCCTGCTTCCTTATTAATGAGGACACCATTATCACTTCTAATCACTGCGTTCATTTCACAAAAGAGGAATATGACGCTTTATATTACATCTATGGTTACACTCAGGCTGAGGTTGATAAGAATTTAACATACTCTGTTACTATTCAGAGCGACTTCACAATTCCTGCAACCCTTGTAAACAGCAGTGAGAATATGGACTTTGCTATTCTCAAGCTTAGCCAGCCGATTTCAAACCACACCTTCTTAAAGCTTCGTGACAGTAAAGATGTTAAGGCTGCTGAAACTGTATATTCCGTTGGTTTCCCGGCTGTTAAGGATACAACCAGATATTACAACCAAAAGGATATCGTTTTTGAATCAGGCACAATCAACAGAAGTCAGTACACTGCGGAGGAATCCTGGTGGGCTGAATCACCGTTCTTCGTATATGAAGACGGAAGCCCTGTTTATGTTCCTTATAACTTCAAGGGCGAATGCTTCCTGTTAAGCGGTCAGACTTTCTCGGGCGGCAACTCAGGCGGTCCGTTAGTTGATAACAACGGTAACGTAATTGGTATCTGCATGGCAGGTTTGGACGATATCAACTGCTATGCTTCTGCTATTGACCAGGTTATGGAAGTTCTTGATACCGTTGGCATTGCTTACACCAAGGCGGGCGACACTACTTCCTCAAAGACCGATACAGAAACCACCGCAGCAACTGATGAAACCACAACTGCTGAAGCAACAACTGCAGAGGCTACCACAAAGGGTGGCAACGGTCTCAGCACTCCGCTCGTTATTAGCATCGCTGCAGTTGCAGCCGTAATCGTTATCCTTGTTGTTATCATTCTTATCGTTAACAGCAAGAAGAAGGGCGGCTCAGACGGTCCTTCACCTTCAGGCGGCTTCACACCTCCCGCTCCTCCCGCAGCACCTCCGCAGAATACCGCAACGGGCGCAGGCAGCGCAGGCAGCGAGGGCACAACCGTTCTCAGCCAGAATATGGGCGATCCTAATGCAACAACCGTTCTCGGCGCAAGCGCAAACAGCGCATACCTTATCAGAACCTCAAACAACGAGCGCATCAACATCACCAAGCCTTACTTCAAGCTTGGTAAGGATGCAAACCGCGTTGATTACTGCATCACCGGTAACCCCGCTGTTTCAAGATTCCACGCTTCCATTCTTTCAAAGAACGGCCAGTATTTCATCGTTGATAATTCAACAACGAATCATACTTACGTAAATGATTCAATGATCCCGGCAAACGTTGAAACTCAGATTTCAAACGGCGCAAGAATTAAGCTTGCAGATGAAAAGTTTGAGTTCAAAATCTAACTAACCTAATCTTAGGCACAGGGGATTTTCCCCTGTGCCTAAAGGTGCGTTTTAGGCACATTCGATTTTTACTTAAATTTGAAAATAACAGGAGCAATCCTTTTATATAAATAAAAGCAATTTTTTGCTTTTTTCGTTTTTTTTATTTTTTATATATATAATGAAAATAATTTGAAATATATTCTATAACAGGGAGAGATACTATGAATTTTATTTCCCACACCTACACGGATATCGGAATAAGAAAAAACGTTAATCAGGATTCCGCGCTCATTATGGAGGCAAAAACGGATTATGATAACGTAATGTTCTGCGTTTTGTGCGATGGAATGGGCGGCCTTGCAAACGGCGAGCTTGCAAGCGCAACGGTTATCAGAGCCTTTCAAAAATGGTTTGAGGAGGAATTCCCGCCAATGCTCTATTCGGGCTTTGATTCAAAGGCGCTTGAAAAGAAATGGAGCGACGTGGTTTTTGACCAGAATTATAAAATTATGGCTCACGCCCGCACGCTCGGCAGCAATATGGGCACGACTGCCGTTATAATGCTTATCAGCGGCGGCAATTATTACATTATGAACATCGGCGATTCAAGAGCCTACGTTCGCAGCCCGCAGCAGCTCACCCAGATCACCGTTGATCAGACCTTCGTTAACAGAGAAATCAAAAGGGGCAATATGACCCCCGAAGAGGCTAAAACAGACCCGAGACGCAATGTGCTTCTGCAGTGCATCGGCGCTTCACAGTTTATTGAGCCTGATTTCTTTATGGGCAATGCAAACCCTAACGATGTGTTTATTATGTGCTCGGACGGTTTCAGACACGAGGTAACGTATGAGGAAATTCAGGAGGCGTTCGCTCCCGATAAGCTTCTTTCGGAGCTTGATATTGAGGAGGCTGAAAATGCCCTTGTTGAGCTTAACAAGGAGCGCCTTGAAAACGATAACATCACGGTGTTAGCGGTTAAGCTTGTTTAAGGGGGGCGAGAATATTGTTAGAAAACGGAACCATATTAGACGGTAAATATGAAATACTCTCCAAGGTAGGCCAGGGCGGTATGAGCGTCGTATATCTCGCGCTCAACAGAAAGGCTATGAAGCAGTGGGCTATCAAGGAGGTACGCCGCGATGGCGTTAAGGACTTTGAGGTCGTTAAGCAGAGCCTGGTTGCAGAAACCGATATGCTTAAGAAATTAAGCCATCCGAACCTGCCCGATATCGTTGATATCATTGAGGATGAGGATTCCTTCTTCATCGTTATGGACTATATTGAGGGTAAGCCCCTCAGCAAGAGGATTGAGGAATCGGGTGCTCAGCCTGAGGATTACGTTATTGAATGGGCAAAGCAGCTTTGCGACGTGCTTGATTATCTGCACACTCGCCAGCCGGCGATTATATACAGAGATATGAAGCCCTCAAACGTAATGCTCAGACCGGATGCAACCGCCGATAATCCTTACGGCACGGTTTGCTTGATTGACTTCGGTACTGCCCGCGAATATAAGGGCACCAATATTCAGGATACAACCTGCCTCGGCACAATCGGCTATGCCGCTCCCGAGCAGTTCGGCGGTCAGGGCGAAACCGATGCAAGAACCGATATCTATTGCCTCGGCGCAACGCTTTATCATCTTGTAACGGGCCACAGCCCCGCAGAGCCTCCCTATGAAATGCACCCTATCAGATATTGGGATGAAAGCCTTTCACCGGGACTTGAGGCAATAATCCTCAAATGTATTCAGAAGAATCCTAACGACAGATTCCAGACCTGCGCAGAGCTTAAATATGCGCTGGAGCATCTGGAGGAAAACACCCGCGAATATAAGGTTAAGCAGCAGAAGAGATATAATCTTTTCCTCACCTGCGTTATTGCAACGATTCTTTTCTTTGCAGTCGGCCTTACGGGCACGATACTCAGCAATACGAACGTAAAAAGCCAGTATGAGTATTACGTAAGCAAGGCGGCAAATGAAACGGGCGCTGACGCGGCAGCGGATTATAAAAAAGCGTTTGACACCAAATATATGGGCGCTGATCCGAGCGAAATGGCGGATGCCTTCAGGGGCTATCTCAACGCGCTTGCGGAAAATGATGAAACAACCACGATTACGGAAGCAGAGCTTAACGAATTCAAATCCGCAATCGGCGTTGCCGATTCCTCAAGAGAGGATAAATATATTGAAAAAATCGGCAGAAATCTTGACGCTTACGTAATGCTGAATTACGATATCGGCTTAAAGCTGATGGGCTATACGGACGGCTCCGAAACGGTTCAGAACAATGCCGCAAGAACCTGGTTCGTTAAAGCGTATACGGATAACAGCGGCAAGGAAATTGACTCGAGCAGGCTGTCTGACAGCGTGGCTATAACCGATTACAACAACGCAAAGGTTCTGGACGATATGATTACCTGCTGGACGAAGATTCAGAATGCGGACAGAGATCAGGATATTATCGGCGAAACCCAGAATTTTGATGAGGTTTATGAAGCTATTCAGACCGCGGTTGACAGCGTTTATAACCAGGCGTTTGACGATGGCGTAAAGCTTAAGGTTTATGATATTCTTGCAAGCTTCCTTGCAGATAATTCCCACGTTAAAATGCTTAATAATACTAACAGGGGTCTTGCTGCTTCAACCTGGCAGCAGGTTGTGAACGACCTTAACAGCATGACCAATCTCAAAACCGGCGGCCAGGAAACCCTGAAAGAGGAAATCCTGAGCCAGAGCGCAATTATCAGCGAAAACTTATCATAAGGGAAGGGGGAGAGATAATGTTTATTACAGCTGCAATTTCAGATGCAACATCAGTTTATAAAGCAATATCCATTTTCGGATATTCTCTCGCTGCGGTTTGCCTTGTTTTGTGCATTGCAATCTTCTTCCTCTATGATATCAGAGGCGCATACACCTTCCTGACGGGTCAAAAGCAGCGCAAGGGAATTGACGCCGTTCGTAAAAATCAGGAGGGCGGCAACAAGCAGCGCGCCGATTCAATAAAGTTCGGTCCGTCGGAAGCGTTGAAGAGGAAGAAGGACAAGGCTTCAACCGCCGCAGTTCAGCTTGCTCCGCCTTTAACGCCTGCGCAAAACGACGTTAGCGGCACGGCTCCGCTTATTGAGCCCCCGATTAAGGCTGATCCCGATGCGGGCACTGACGTGCTCACTCCCGCTTCCGCAGCTCCCGCTGCTTCGGCTGAGGCGGGCACGGACGTTCTCACTCCCGTTTCTCAAACGGAGGGCGGCACGGAGGTGCTTGCACCCGCAGCTCCTGCGGAGAGCAAGCCCGAGGAAGTCGGCGGCACCGCAATTCTGGGCAACAACAGCGCCCCGAAAACCTATTCAGGCAGCTTCGTTCTCGTTAAGAATGAAATGCTTATTCACACTGACGAGGTATTATAAAGGTAATTCTCATTCGTATTAAATATGCTTATTTAATGAATGTTTATTTATAATAATTTAAGGAGAGAAAGGTATGAAAAGAAAAGCATCCACTAAGCTTCTTGCCATGGTTCTTGTTGTTCTTATGGCATTAAGCGGACTGCCTTTGACGGTGGCTTATGCTGATCCCGAGCCTGTGACTGCTATCGCAAGCGCTCAGGATGCAGGAACGCATAATGATGTTACGCTGGCAAAAAATCAGCTTGCGTACACCATTACGGGCGATGAAGTAGTCACCTATAACGGCACCACAGCCTCACTTGACGTTAAAATCAAGTACACGGGCGAGGGCACGGTTACCGCAGTAACCGCAGGCTCAACCAACATCGCCGACACTTTATCGGGCGATGAATACAGCTACACGGTTGAATTTAACGGCTTAGGCACCAAGGAAATTCCCGTTGAATGGACTGTAACGAAGGACGAGACTCCAACAACTGTTGATGAAACTCTGTCCGTTACGCTGACCGAAGCAAACGTTATCAAGTATAGCGTTGATTTCACCTGCGGCAGCCAGACCAAGACCGTTAAGTATACTCCCGGTCAGAAATACAGCGATAAGAAGACCGTTGTTGAAAATGAGTTTGGCGAGGAGCATTATACCCTCAGCTATAGCGTTGATATGAACACCAACGCTGCTGACGGCACTACTGTCACCGTAACCAAAGCCCGCTCAACCTTTGATTTCAGCGGCGTTCCGGTTGAATTAGATTTTGTAAGTGTTAGTGGTGCAGATCTCTCAGGAGTTCATGCAAATTTGTTTATAACCAAATCTACATGCGCGGGAGAAGCTGACCTCACAAATAAGGCTTATGAAGGCGGCGAAACCACGTTTGACATTGCGTTAGACGATAACCGCTTTAAGGTTATTGGCTTTATCTCGAATACTTCATCAAATGAATCTTTTACAGGCGGCGTAGCAAAGGCTACCTTCAGCGCGAAGCCGTCACAAATAATCGTTGTAATTGTTCTTAATGAAGCAGATTTCTCTTTGTCAATTGACGGCAACAAGCATTTCAAGGGCGTTGATGAAGAGGTTGCAATTAACGTTTCCCCGGCATTACCGGACGGCGTTGAGCTTGAATATACTGTCACAGGCTCGTCAGAACCGTTGGCAAAAACTGCCGACGGCAAGTATAAAATCAACACAAATCAGGATAATTTCACAATCACCGGCACGTATAAATATCAAACCGTCGGCGTGGATGATTTTGTTATAACGAAGACGAACGTTAATTTCAGCGCTCTCGGCTTCACTTATGAATCCGCAGATGCTGCAAATGACCCCGTAAGCGTTAAAAACGTTAACGGCAAGCTCTATTTCAAAAACAGCCAGATTGTGGTTAATACTACAGCTGCAATTAAGGATAAAGACGGTTATTACATTAATCTTACCACAAACCCGATTACTCTCGGTCAGGGCAAATACACAAGTAACGATTTAGCTGATGTTGCAGAAATCTATATCGATAATGTTGCACCAACAATTTCGGTAACTAATGAAGAAGTTGCAACTGTAGCTTCAACTGCAAATTTTGCAGCCTATGCAGGCGCAATTGAGTTCACAGTTACAGAAGAAACCTCAGGTATTGACACCGTAACCGTAACCTTCAATGAAAGCAATGTTGCCGTAACCGATAAGGGAAGCAACAAATACAGCTTTGACACAGCTGCAAACGGCGTTTATTCAATCGTTGTAACCGATAAGGCGGGCAACGTTTCCGAAACAAAAACAATCGATGTTAAAAACGCGCAGGATACAACCAAGCCCGTAATTGGCGAGATTACTCCTCCCACTGCCGCAACAAAGGCTGATACTCAGGATATCACCGTTCCTGTTACGGAAAATCAGAGCGGCTTTGCTGTAAGTGACGTTACAATTACAGCAAAACCTGAGGGCGCAACGGCAACGGTTACGGGCGCTACTGCAGATACCGTAACCTTCACAGTTAGCAAGAACGGCACTTATTCCTTCACCGTTAAGGATATTGCGACAAATACCTCCGAAACCGGTTCCTTCACAGTTTCAAACTTTGACCTTGAAGCTCCGAGTGCTGCTCTTAATGCACCTACAGGCAATTCATTCTATGATACTGCAGTTGCAACCATTAAAGGCTTCTTCTTTGGTGAGGATGATTCGGTTGATCTTGAATTAACGGTTTCAGATGTTAAAACAGCCGGCGAAGCTGATGAGTATTCCGTGCTCAACAGCGATGCTTTCTATTATGTATATAATATCACCGATGCTGAATTGCTTGACAACGGACAGGTTAGTCCTTCCTCAGATAAGATTAATGAGGTAAAAGCAAATATGCAGGCGTTGGCAGCAGACCCGACTGCAGAAATCAGCGGATATACAAAGTTTAATCCTGTAACCGAAACTCCGAGCATCACGCTCACTTACGGTGCACAGCTTGTTTTCGTATATGCTTCAGATGCAGCAGGCAACGAGCTCTTTGCATATTCAGACGGCTTTGTTTTTGATGACGGCGCACCCGATATTACCGCAAAATTGAATGACGCAGATCTTACTGACGGAGAAACAGTTAATCTTAACAAGGTTGCAAGCTATGTTGACCCGAATTCCTTGCTTGGATTAATTGCCGGTGCCATTGATACCCTTGGTCGTAACCATCCCACAATAACAATCGCTGTTAAGGATAATCCCGTAAGCGGCGAATTCGTTTCCGGTTTATATAAGGTTACACTTGGCATCAGCAAGAATGGTGGAGATGTTAATACCACCACTCTTGTTGAGCTTGATAAAAAATATAATAGAGATACAACTAAGCTTAATAGCGGAACCTATGAGTTTGATTTTTCAAGCTTAACCAGCACTCAAAAATCTGAGCTTGGCGGTTTTGATTTAACCGATGATGGTGCGTACACATTTATCATCACTGCGTATGATATGTGCGGAAATAAGGAAGAGTTTACTTTCTCATATAATTTTGATAAGGACGCTCCGATTGTTTCCGATTTAACTTATGCAGGCGGCACTGCTTGGTCAAGCTCGGGCAAGCTTACTGTTAAGGTTTCGGATAAAAACCCGCAAAGTTTTAGTGCACTTAATTTAGATTGCAAAGTAAGCTTTGATGAGCTTAAAACTCAGGGGCTCAAGTATGCAGTTGTTTCAGCAACAGAGGCTGCAACAATTGATAACGAAACTGCAGACAGCTTCTTTACACATACTGCAACTGCTGATGACGCCAATGAGGTATTTGTTCTCAACGAAATTGAGAGCACGCTTCCTGACGGCGAATATGACCTTAATATTGCTTTCAGAACGAAGGATATTAATGAGAATACCACAACGCAGGTATTAACTGTTCATATTAAGCACGATACTGTTGCTCCATCAATCAGCGGTGTTGAGCTTTATGATAACACAGGGCTTGAAAACACAATCAATAAGCTTACCTTTGGCTTATTCTGCAAAAATGCGATTAAGGCAAAGCTTGTGCTTGTTGATAATGCACCTGCTGTTGATGCTGAATTTGCAGGCAAGGTAACAATTGATCCTGCAAAAGCTCCGATTACAACCGATGATATCACGGTTTCATATGATTCTTTGGCAGCAGGCGCAGACGCTGCAACTGCAAACACAGTAAATGCTTCTGGCGACAGCACAGACGGTTTCTATATCATTCTTCCTCTTGACACGGAGGCAGTTACTTATACCTTAAAAAATGCAACCGTTAAGGATGCTGCAAATAACGCAGACAATGACAATGCGATAACTCAGGATAATACTTATGTCGGCAACATTACTAATATTGCAGATATTAATAATGCAGGCATTATGGTTGAGAATAAGCCTATTGAGGCAATAACTCCCACAATCACTGCAACGAAATCTGCCGATGTTAACGGCAAGACTTATTATTCAAAGGACCTTGTTCTTACATACACCGTCAGCGACGCTGATGAGAATAATGCAGGATCAGGTCTGAACAGCGTTATCGTAAATGCAAACGGAACAGAAGGAACCTTTAATTATTCACAGGGCGCTACTAATAAAGTTCTCTCCGATACATTTACATATACAACTGCCACGGGCGAGGTAACCTCAACAGAGGGCAAGAACGTTAACGGCACTTATGCTGATGATGATAACGCAGAATACAAAATCAGCATTACTGCAGACGATAATGCTTGGAATGCTGCTGTTACAAATTCAGACAGCACAACAACCTATTATGTTGACAGCCTTGCTCCGAGAGTAACTGCAGCTTATAACGGCTACAGTGAATTTACAAGCAACTATGTTGAAATTCGGTTAAACGTTACTGATGACCATTTCAACGGCGAGAACGGCTCTGTTGTATTCACTTATGATAATAACAACACAACCGGCAACACAATTGCTCTCGGCGATGACGCAGCAAACGGCGTTTCCGTAAGATATGAAAAGAGCGGCTCCGATAAGTTCGTTATCGTTAAGTTTGACGCAGAGGGCAAGTTCCAGCTCACAGGCGCAACCGTTTCGGATATCTTCGGAAATGAAACGGTAGTTGATATTGCAGATGTTGATGATGCGTTCACAATTGACCGCACTGCTCCTACAATTACCGAGATTAACTTCAGCACTGAGACCACCTCATTTATGAGAGTTCTTCGCGGTATCTTTGCTAAGGAAAAGGTTACCGTAACAGTAACTGTTGAAAACACATCCGCAGCAAATCTTGCTCCGGCATACTGTGCACCCGTTGATATGACAAGCGCGAAGCTGTTCCTTTATGCAGCAGACAATAAGAGCACGGAATTCGGCTCAGCTGCGTCAGAGGAATGGACTCTTAATTCAACCTCTGATGAGGTTGCAGATGAATGGACCTTTACTTATGATATCCCCGTAAACACTCAGGGCAGATTAAAGATAAATCTTGCAGATCAGGCGGCAAACGCACTTGCAGCAGACTCAAATCCTGTTGCAGTTGAAACTGAAAGCTTTAATATCACCTTCCCAGCAGATACTGCGGATAAGGATATTTCAGGTCAGGTTTATAACAACTTCTTCCTTCTTGAAACAGTTAAGCCTTCAATTGATATTGCAGATACTGCAGAGGAAATTGAAATGCCCGAGCGTGGCAAGTCATACACTGACGCAGACGGCAATCTCTGGTTCAATGATGATGTTGTTGTTCCGGTAAAGGTTATTGACGATCAAGGTACATATAAGTCAGGCGTTTACTCCGTTGAAATCAAGGTTAACGACACTCTTTATAATGCTGCTGACGGCGAGTATGACACCGCTGTTTGGACTCGCGTTTCCGACGGTTTATATGTTTACAACATTGGCGAGGACGGCGCACTCAATCTTGCTGAATCAACCTTTAAGATTGACACTGCTAAGTGCAATATTGAAGCTGACGCTTCATATAAGATTGACGTTAAGGCAATTGATTTTGCAACGAACGAGGAAACCGCAACCTTCACCTTATATAAGGATATTGAAGCTCCGTCAGTAACAGACTTTACCTTTGACCCGATTACTGATGATAGAGAAGACACTACCGTAAGCGTTATTCAGCTTTCCGGTGATGAAATTGCAAACGGTCAGGGCTCTGAATTTGCATATTATTTCAATGCTGATACAAAGGTTACAGTTTCTGCAAATGAGCTTAACGACGGTAAAAACAAGAACCCGGGCATTAAGAGCATAACCTTCTATACTGTTGATTACAGTAATCCGAACAATCCTGTTACAACCCGTGAAACAAGCACCGATATTGTTGATAACGCTGCTGAATTCACTGTTAAGGCTAACTTCAAGGGTCAGGTATTTGCTTATGCAACAGACTTCCTTGATAACAGCTATCACACCGCAAAGGTTAATAATGATACAAATTCATTTGAACGCACCTTCATTATTGACGGTGAAGAGGATAAAGTTAAGGTAGTTGTTCCTTATAAGACGGTTCTTGAAACCCAGTCGCATCACGATGCTGCTGAGGCTCATATTGTTTACGATATTCAGACCAAAACGTCATATAAGGATGCTGCTTCGCTTCCGCTTTATAACTCAGACGTAAACGTTAAGATTACGGTATCTGATTTGTACGCAGGCATCAGAAGCGGTAAAATCACCATTTATTCCGATGAAAACAGAGAAAATGAGCTCAGCGAGTTTGATTTCGAAGTTACAAACGCAGGCGAGGTTAATAACGACTGGACGATTGATTCCTCTGATGAGAACCTCGTAACGTCAATCAGCAAGGTATTCACCGTAAAGAGAGATTCAAACAACATTTATTTCACTGTTGAAATGACGGACCGTGCAGGTAACACCACAACCACGGATTCACCGAAGTTCAGCATTGATAAGACCGCTCCGAAGGTTGTTGTTTCCTATGACAACAATTCCGCAAGCGAGGGCGAATACTTCAAGGCTGCAAGAACTGCAACCATCACCGTAACCGAAAGAAACTTTGACCCGAGCCTGTTCAACGTAATGAAGAACGGCAGCAGAGTTAACGTTTCCTGGACTCCGAGCACTTACAACAGCAACACGAATAAAGAGGGCACGGTTTATACTGCTAAGCTTCCGTTTAACACTGACGGCCATTACACCTTCTCAGTTAACGGTGTTGACAGAGTTAACAACAAGGCTACCGTAACCTATACGGGCACTGCACCGACGAAGTTCACGGTTGATTTAACGGATCCCGTTGTAACCGTTGCATATACTTCAACGGTTCAGCCGGCTAACACCAACTATTATAAGAAGCCCGTTACGGCAACAATCACGGTTGTTGAGCATAACTGGAATCCCGATAAGTTCGTATTCTATCTCAAGATGAATGACGGCGCAGCTCAGCAGACCAAGCTGACCTGGAGCAACAGCGGCGATACGCATACCGCAACCTTCGTTGCAGATTCCGTTCGCGGCGATATGTACACGCTTGATTTCACCTGCATCGACAGAGCAGGACGCGACGCAACATTCAGGCAGAACGGCAACAACGTTAAGGATTACAGACCTGAAACGTTCTTCGTTGACCAGACTCCGGTAAGCATCAGCTATGCTTTCAACGGCACCGATACCAAGGACAGCACAACCTCAACAACTAACAGTGATCTTGCTGTTAACGTAAGCCTTTCGGATACTTACTATGATTACGTAATTGTTGATATCACGGGCGCTGCTCATAACTTCAAGAGACAGGATAGGTATTCGGCAAAATCCGTTGATATTGCAAGCATTATTGAAAACATCAGCGCTGATAATAAGCTCAAGGATGATTTCTACACCGTTAAGATTACCGCTTATGATAAGGCGGGCAACGACTCAACGATCACCCGTTACTTCGCTCTTAACAGAAACGGCTCAATCTTCACCTTTAACACTGCTGCCGAAAAGCTTGTTGAAAAGAAGTACACCAACAGCAAGAATGATTTACAGGGCATTGCAATTTATGAAAAGAATATTGACCCGATTAATCTTTCCAAATCAGTGCTTCAGCTTTCAATTAACGGTAAGCCCGTTACGTTAAAGGTAGGCGAGGGCTACACGGTTAACAGCTCTTCCGAAAGAGGAGCGGACGGTTATTATACCGTAACCTACACGCTTGATCCTTCAATCTTTGCTGATGATGCAACCTACAAGCTCCTGATTACATCACAGGATAATGCAGGCAACACAAGCAAAAACAGCGAGGAAGAGGGCAAGGCTATTGGTGCCGACGCACTTCCGATCCTTGCATTCATTCACGATGAAACTGCTCCTACAATTGATATCAACCTTGATGTCAGCAAGAAGGACGGATATTATTCAATCGCTGCAAGTGAATATGTCGTTACGTTCACTCCGTTAGACGTTGCAGGCTCAGGTATTGATTATTCCTCCGTAACGCTCACAATCGGCAGCGGCGATAAGGCTAAAACCATTTATCTCGGCGATGAGGAATATCAGTTCACGTTTGATGAGGCAACCGGCACTTATTCCTTCGTGCTTAAGGGCAACAATAACGACGTTACTCTTAACTATCAGGATAAAGCAGGCAACCATTTTGAGGAGTTAATCTTCAAGCACATCACAGTTTCCAGCAATGCTTTAGAGCGTTTCTTCTATAACACTCCGTTATTCGTAGGCGTTCTTGTTGGCATAGTTGTTCTTGCAACGGGCATTATCATCTTTATTGCAAAGCGCAAGAAGAAGGATGATGACGAGGAAGATGCAGACAGCGATAAGAAGTAATTCTTCAATCAAAATTGTTTGCTGATTAAAAACAATTTACCGGCGTATATCGCAAGATATACGCCGGCTTTTCTTTTATCTTTTTACAAAAATTGACATTTCAAAGCCCTATTTTGCAATTTATATTAATATATAAATTATAAGTTATATAATATAATTAAATACTATTGATAATTTTGGAAAGAGACAAAAATGCCTTATATTATTTTAATTGTTCTTATGATAATTCTGGTAATCCTTTTGCTTGTTCTGCTCATAAGAATGCTGAAAGCCAATTCAAAAAGAAAAAAGACCCTCAAGTATTTTCAGGAGGAGTATCTGCGAATTCTTAAGGTTGACGCGCTGGACAGAGCAATCGTCAACCCAAGCAATCCGATGGCAATAAAAACGGGCCCGCATAAAATTCTGGTGCGCGTGCATGAATTCAGCAAGCTTGCGGATAAGATTTATCTGCTTGATATGGACGTGCCGTGGACGATCGGCAGAAAGCCCGGCGAAAACACCATCTGCATCAGGGGCGACAGCACCGTGTCCTCCCTGCATTGCCGTCTGATTGCGCAAAACGGCGGCGTTTATCTTGTTGACCTGGGCTCAAAAAACAGGGTTTATTATAAGCCCTCCCGCTCAAAGAAAAACAAGGCTTGGTATCTGCCGCAGAAGGGCGCGCAGCTTCTTAAGTCGGAGGATATTTTTTATGTCGGTTACACGGGCTTTGAGGTAACCGTTTTTGACAGTAATTACGGAATTGTGTAGGAGATAAAAAATGAGTTATACGCTGACAGTTTTTACGGAAAAAACCTTTAAGGAGCTTTTCCTTCCTGCCGTAAATAATGCGGATTACACCCTCGTGCTTGAGCACGGCGATTTTTCACTTCCGAGAGATATTGAAATCCGTATGGAGGTTGTGAACGGCAATTGGCGCGTTCTGCCCACGGATAATGAATATGAGCTCGTTCAGAATGAAACCGTTAAAGAGATTATTAATTGCGTTAATAAAAGCTCGTTTAAAATAAAAACCTATGACGGCTTTGAATTCTCCGTCGTCGTTATTGAAAGCGACAGAACTATTGAAACAATCGGCAAATACGATATCGTTAATCTGAATGAAATCCGAGTTGGAAAAAGCGAGGATTGCGATATTCAGTATGAGGGCATTGGGCTCGTTTCCCGCCTTCATGCAACAATCACGCCGTCCTATGACGGCTGGTACGTTAACGACCAGAGCCTTAACGGCGTGTTCGTCGGCACCAAAAGAATTCAGGGCGGCTATAAGCTTAACTTCGGCGATTGCATTAATATTTTCGGCTTGCATATAGTTTTTCTGGAGCGCTTTATTGCCGTTAACGCGTCTTACGGCGAGGTTATGATTAACACCGCGCGCCTCAAGGAAACGCAGATTTCCGAAACCTTTTCGCTTCCCGTTTACAGCGGCAAAATCCCCGAAAAGCAGTTTTTCCACCGCTCGCCGCGCCACCTGCCGTTAATACATAAAGAGCAGATATCAATTGAAATGCCTCCCGCACCGAAGGTTACGGCTGAGCGCCCGCTGTGGATGACCATCGGCCCCGCCTTCACAATGGCAATTCCCATGATGCTCGGCTGCCTTATCGCAATTATTGCAATGAGTGCAATGAACGGCGGCATGGGCAGGTCTGCATTTATGTTCACGGGTATTGTCACCGCGGTATCATCGGCGATTATAGGCGTAATCTGGGGCGTTATTAACACCCGTTATGCTAAAAAGGAATCCGCCAAGGAGGAGGCGGACAGATTTGAAAAATACAGCGATTATATTGTTAAAATCGCTGATGATTTAAAGCAGAAGTATCAGGAAAACACCGCTGCTTATTATAATATGTATCCCTCGGCGGAGGAGGTGTGCAATTATGCAAACACCACTCAGCTCTGGAACAGAAATGCAACTCATTCGGATTTTCTTTATCACCGCCTCGGAATTGGCGACAGACCCTTTGAGGTTGAAATATCCGCGCAGGATATGAAATTTTCCCTCGTCAGCGATGAGCTTGCCGAAAGACCTCAGCTGCTCAAGCAAAGCTATCAGGTGTTAAAGAACGTTCCCGTCGGCATTGATTTAAAGGAAAATCATCTTATCGGCATAGTCGGTGATAATCAGAAGCGCAATGCAATTCAGATTGCCCGCGCGCTTGCCGTGCAGATTGCCGCAAGCAATTGCTATACCGACGTTAAAATGGCGTTTATTTATGACGGCTCAAACAGGCAGACGGCAAAGGAATGGAAATTTGCAAAGTGGCTGCCCCACGTTTGGTCCGAGGATAAGAAAACCCGATATATCGCAACCAACAAAAACGAGGTCGGCGACGTATTCTATGAGCTGACAAAGATTATCAGAAGCAGAGCGGATGAGGAAAGCCCCATCGCTAAGAAGGACGATAACGTTACCCCCAAGCCGTATTATATCCTTTTCGTTGAGGATTCAAAGCTGCTTGAGGGCGAGCTTATGGCGAAGTATATTTTCAAATCGGAAAACGCTTACGGCCTTTCAACAATCCTGCTTGATGAGAGCTATGAAAATCTTCCGAACAGCTGCGAATACGTTGTTGAGAATTCGGCAAATTTCGTTGGCTATTATAAAATGGACGGCGGCAGGCAAACGGGCAACGCCGTTACCTTTGATAATATTTCAACGTATCAGGCGGAGGCGTTTGCAAGGGCGCTTTCCGGCATTGAGGTTATGGAAATTGAAACGGGCGGTGAAATCCCCACAACCTTAACCTTCTTTGATATGTATAACGTAACCTCGCTTGAGCAGTTCAAGGTGCTTGAGCGCTGGAGAAAAAATACAACCTATGATTCAATGAAGGTTGTTATCGGTAAAAAAGCGGGCAACAGCGATTGCTATCTTGATATTCACGAAAAGTATCACGGTCCCCACGGGCTTATCGCGGGCACCACGGGCTCGGGTAAATCAGAAACCCTGCAGACCTATATGCTTTCGCTTGCGCTTAATTACAGCCCGAATGACGTTGCTTTCTTTATCATCGACTTTAAGGGCGGCGGTATGGCAAATCTGTTCAACGGGCTTCCTCATATGGCGGGGCAGATTTCAAACCTTTCCGGCAACCAGGTCAGAAGGGCAATGCTTTCAATCAAGAGCGAAAACTTAAGAAGGCAAAGAATATTCAGCGAATTCGGCGTTAACCACATTAATTCATACACAAGGTTGCTTAAAAATCACGAGGCAACGATTCCCGTGCCGCATCTTTTCATTATTATTGATGAGTTTGCCGAGCTGAAAAGGGAAGAGCCTGAATTTATGCGCGAGCTTATCAGCGTTGCGCAGGTCGGCAGAAGCCTCGGCGTTCATCTTATTCTTGCAACGCAGAAGCCCAGCGGCACGGTTGACGATAATATCTGGTCAAACTCAAAGTTCCGCCTTTGCCTGCGCGTTCAGGATAGGCAGGATAGCTTTGATATGCTCCACAGGCATGACGCCGCTTATCTTACAAATTCGGGCAGATGCTTCCTGCAGGTTGGTAATGATGAAATTTTCGAGCTGTTTCAGTCAGGCTGGAGCGGAGCTGTTTATGATGAAAATATGTCTAACCGCTCTGATGTTGCAACGATGCTTGCGCTCACGGGCAAGGCAGCAATCGTGGGAAACAGAATTAAATTCAAGCAAAAGGAAAATGCAAGAATAAAATTCCTTTCCCAGCTCGGCGCGCATCTGCTTAATTCAAAGGCAATGATTGGCGCAACTGATGAGGATGTACTCAATAATTCAGAGGTTAAGGCGGCAATCGTTGAAAAAACCTTTGATAGTATTGAGCGCACGGAGCTTGATTATCCATATTCCAAATATAATTCTCAGAGGCTTGAGGAATATCTGGTTATGATAACAAAATTATATAATCAGGATATTGAAACCACGGTCAGATATATTATTGAGCACGCGACGGCAAACGGCTGGAAGCTTCCCGAATATAAGGATAAAACCCAGCTTGAGGCAATCGTTGAATATCTTGCCGACGTTGCCGAAAGCAATAATTATAAGAACGACACCGTGCTCTGGCTGCCCGTTTTAAGCGAGCAGATTTATCTTGATTCGCTTGAGGGCTACGTCGGCTTCAACGGCGAATGGCAGCAGAGCAACACGGATTTCAAGCTCAATGCCGTAATCGGTATGTACGATGATCCCGAAAATCAAAGCCAGTTCCCCGTTTTCGTCGATTTTGCCGAGGGCGGAAACCATGCAATCTGCGGCTCGGTTGTAAGCGGAAAAAGCACCTTTATGCAGTCTGCAATTTTTGCGCTTATTAACAAATATTCGCCCGAGCAGCTAAGCATTTACGGAATTGATTTCAGCAGCAGGCTTCTTGGTGCTTTTGAGGATTCCGTGCATGTTGGCGGAATAATGTATGAAAATGACCTTGAGAAGATAGGCAAGTTCTTCAATATGATCGATAAGGAGCTTGAAAGCAGAAAGAATCTTCTCAGGGGCGGTAACTATTCACAGTATGTCAAAACGCACGGAATGGAGCTTCCCGCAATACTTATTGCGGTTGATAACTATGCCAACTTCCGTGAAAAAACGAATCTGGCATATGATGAAATTATGCTTAAAATATCGCGCGACGGTATTAATTACGGCATATATCTTATGATTTCATCAGCGGGCTTCGGAACGAACGATATCCCGAACCGTATGGCGGATAACATCCGCACGGTGTTCTGCCTTGAAATGGGCGATAAATTCAAGTATGCCGACGTTCTGCATACTATGCGCATTGAAATAATGCCGGAGGCTGACGTTAAGGGACGCGGTCTTGCAAACGTTTCGGGCAATATTCTTGAATTCCAGACGGCGCTTTCCGTTCAGGCTGATGATGATTATGAGAGAATGGAAAAAATCAAGGCAGTCTGCGCAGAAATGAAGCAGTGCTGGCACGGCAAATGCGCAAAGAAAATTCCCGAAATTCCCGAAAATCCGATTTGGAGCCGCTTCGTTGAGGAGCTCGATTTCAATAAGGAGCTCGGCCTCAACAGGCTTCCGTTCGGTTATGATGAAAAGGATGCGTCACTCTTCTCCGTTAAGCTGGAGGAAACCTATTTTTATCTCGTTTCGGGCAAGGCAAGAAGCGGAAAAACAAATTGCCTGAAGAATATCATCAATGCCGCAAATGCGCTCGGCGGAGAAATCAGCATTATTGAATTTCATTCCGATGAGCTGCTCGGCATTTCCGAAAGGCTGAAGGCAAATTATATCTCTGATGAAAGGGCGCTCTTTGATTATTGGAATAAGCTTATTCCCGTATTCAAGGAAAGGAACAAGCGCAAGAGAGAGCTTGTTTCTCAGGGACTTGATGATTTTGAGATATTCAGCAAAATTCAGGATGATAAAAAGATATTCATCTTCATTGATGACGTTTGCGAATTCATCAGGTCTGCATATAAGCCAAAGGATAATATTTCGCCCACGAACGGCTTCCTTGAAAATATCCTTGAAAAGGGATATCTTCATAATATCTTTTTCTTCGGCTGCATAAACAGCGATGATGCGCCGCAGGTAAGTATGTATAATCTTTATAATATTATCACCTCTTACAAAAGCGGAATTCACTTCGGCGGAAACGCCTTTAAGCAGAAGATATTTGATTTTTCGGCTCTTTCATTTAATGAGCAGAATAAGAGCTATAAGCCGGGCGTCGGCTTAAGCGCAAGCGTTGAAGACGGAAGTATTTCAAAAATAGTCGTTCCCGACTCAAGGAGGTAAGCCTCTGTGTCTACAGTTGTAGAATACAGTAAAAGAAAAAAAGAGCTGGATTACATAAACGGCGTTATCCGCTCTCATATTGCAAAGCTTTCCGATGAGGACTGGAACGTCAACGTTTTTTATTCAATAACGGATTTTGCAAGGTTCGTCGGCGAATGTGATTTCGTTGATTTCGTCTGCGTTGACGTCAGCGAAAGCATTGCAATTCCGATGACGGAAATGATAAGGCAGAATAATAAGGATGCCATAATTCTTGTTCTTGCAGACACAAGCGTTTCGCCTGCATTATATATGAAGCCAAGCATTATGGCGGCATCCCTTTTGCTTTTCCCCATTAATGAAAAGCAGGTTTCGGAAACTATAAGAGATCTGTTTAATTATATTAACAGTAACAAGGAAACCTCGGAAAAAAGCTTTTTCGTCATAAAAACAAAATCGCAGTATGAGCATATTCCGTATGACAAAATCGTTTTCCTTGAAGCCCGCGATAAAAAAATCTTCTTAAACACAACGAAAAAAGAATATGGCTTTTATGAAACGATGGAGCACGTAATTGAAAGCCTGCCGGATTATTTCATCAGGTGCCACAGGGGGTTCGTCATTAACTCCCAGAAAATCGAAAAGGTTATGCTCTCGCAAAGCACGGTTGAGCTGGCAGGGGGCATATCCGTTCCGATTTCAAAAAGCTATAAGCAAGGTTTAAAGGAGTTTAAAAAGCAATGATTGATTATGATAACGCCTTCTTTATTGATAAAGCGGGCTTGGCGTTGATTTTAAGTCAAAAGGGCATAAGCACAATTCATTGTTTGAATATTTTCGGGGAAGACATTGAAATTGATGATGACGAAGCCTGCCTTTCTCTGTTTTCAATGGTTAATGAACAGCTTGTTGAATCGGATGAGGACGGCAGCTTTCGGCTTAACAGTCAGTTTGAAAGCGCCTGTAAAGCCATTATTGATGCGAAAAAAATAATCGCCGTTTATTCAAATGATAAAAACAGCGGCAGTCTTGTCGTTTATAAGAATGACGGCGGCGCAACCGCGGTTATGCAGGCGGAAAACCGAAGGGATTGCCTTAAGGTTTTTGAAATCAAAGCCGAGGAGCTGCAAAAGCATATTGCCTCCTGCATTGAGCAGTGCGGCAGAAGAAACAGCAGGGGCGAGGATAAAACGCTTTTTGTTGAATCGCTGGAATTTTTCGGGCTTGAGGATGATTTTGAGCAGATAATCGTAAATCCTCAGACGGCGGTGTTCGTTGAGGTTTTTGACATTGCTTTACAGCGCCCTTGGAAAAAGCTTGCGGTTATCACGGAGGCGGGCAAGCAATGGCTTTGCCGGTGGCAGGGCGAGGAATATTCCTTTGAGGAGTATAACGCTCAGACGGATTTAAGCCTTGATGCGCTGTGCGGATAATAAAGGTATAAAATAATATAAAATTCGGAAAGGCAGGGGCAGTTTTATGATAACTGTGGATATTTATGTTCCTGTAATAAATAAGGTATATGATTTTTCAATTAACGAAAAATTGCCGATTTCCGTTCTGGTTGAGGAAATCAGCGAAATGATTTCGCAGAAGGAAGGCTGCTTAACGGTTAAAAAACCGGAGGGCTTCGTGCTATGCAAGGCGGAAACGAAGGAGATAATGAATTCCGCTCTGAGCGTTGAGGCATACGGTATTGGCAACGGAAATAAGCTGATTTTGGTGTGAAATATGCCGTTTGTCATAAAAAACAGGCCATTCGTCAGAAAAACGTCAGCTTTTGCTTTGCATTTGTTATTATGTGATTGTCGGGAGGGAAAAGAGATTGTTGTTAAAAGCTTATGATAATAAATTTGATATTTCAATTGATGAATTGAATAGCTGTGACAGCGTTCTCAACAGAGCCTTATACGAGCTGGAAGACATAAGAAAAAATCTTGGCAATTTCAGCGGACTGGAAAATGAAGCTGCCCGGCTTTATAAAACAATTGAAAACACGGAGCAAACAAACCGGAATATAAAAACCTTAATTAAGGTGCTTAACTTTGCTGAAATCCAATATGCAAGTTGCGAAAAGAATATCGTTAACAACTGCAGTATGGTTTCAAGCCTGGATAAAAACGAAAGCAGGTTAAAGCCAATAAAAATCAATTCACCTTATTACAGGTTAATTAATTGGAGGCAGGTATAGTATGGCAGTACAGTTTGAAGTAAACATTCAGAAATTAAATTCGGATATTGACAGGGCAAGAGGTTGCCTCAAATATCTTAACGATAATTTAAAAAGTATGTTCGGAGAAATCAAGGAGCTTGATTCAATGTGGGACGGCAAGGCAAACGATGCCTTTAACGTTCAGTTCAACAGCGATTATGAAATGATGCTTGATGTTTGCAAAAACCTTCAGAAGCTTATTGAATCTCTGGAATATTCAAAGCAGGAATACATTAAGTGTGAAAATCAGGTTGCCTCGGCAATCGGGTCAATGAAGATTTAGGAGGGTATTATGGCAAGGAATATAGGCTCGGACGCTCAGTTAAGGGTAACCCCGGAAGAGCTTCAGGCAAAATCAGCAAGCGTAAATGCAATATCCTCCAAGATGCAAAGCCGGTATAACGAGCTGAAAAGCATTATCAGCCACTCCTCCTCTTACTGGGTTGGCACGGGCGGCGACGCTCACAGAAGCAAATTCAACGAGCAGCAGGCTGACGTTGAGGATATGTTTAAAAGAATAAAAGAGCATGTTGTTGACCTTCAGACAATGGCGGGCGTTTACACCTCCACTGAGGAAGACATCAAATCCACAATTCAGGAAACGCTTCCGAGCGATGTAATTATTTAAGAGGTGATATGATGGCAAGCTATGCAACTATAAGATTTAATTTTGCGCAGGCTAAGCAGCAGGCACAGCGCCTTGAAAACATTGCTCAGGAAATGAGAAACACTGCAAATCAGAATTTTGAGCAGGCACTCTCAGAGCTTTCCGCAGGGTGGAGCGGGGAATGCGCAACCCAGTACATAAGAAAAGCGCAAAAGGTTAAGGAGGATATTCTCACAACTGCAAAGGATTTGGATGCGGTTGCAGCAAGCATAAGAAAGGTTGCGCAGAGAATATATAACGCAGAAATGGAAGCCAAGAGGCTTGCAGAGGAAATTGCAAGAAAAGCGTAATTCGCAATTAATTCAATTAATTGTAAAAATAAATAAACAATTTTTTAAAGGAGATTAAAATTATGGCACAGATCAGAGTAACAGCAGCTCAGCTTAAGGCACAGGCGGAAGCATTGAGAGCAACGAACGCAAGGTTCAAGAGCCGCGTTCAGAATCTTGAATCAACCGAGGCTCAGCTTAAGGGTATGTGGGAAGGCGAAGCAAACGATGCTTTCCATGCAGCCTTCACAAGAGATAAGGTTCAGATGGATAACTTCTACAATGCAATTGAGCAGTATGCAACCGTGCTTGATAACATTGCTATTAAGTATGAAAATGCTGAAAACATTAACACCAACACAGCCACAACGAGAACCTATTAATCAGCAACGCGGGTTCTGCCGAATAACTAATTAAATTCTAACTAATTTCAAAGGAGATATAATCATGACAGGTACATTAAGAGTTACACCGGAACAACTTATTTCAACAGCAGGTGAATTTCAGTCAGCAAGCAATGAGGTTAGAGCACTTACCTCTGAGATGACAAACACAGTTAACGGCCTTTCAAGCATCTGGGAAGGCGAGGCAGCAACGGCTTACACGGCAAAGTTCAACGGCCTTCAGGACGATATTGAAAGACTTATCGCAATGATTAACGAGCACGTAACAGACCTTAACGAGATGGCAAGAGTTTACTCTGAGGCTGAAAGAGCAGACCTTGATGAAATTGCAACTCTTTCATCCGACGTAATCATCTGATTGCATTTAAAAAGCATTAAAAGTTTCGGGGGCGGATTTGCCTCCGAAACTTATAATTGATTTATATTTTTTTCAAACTAACGGCGAGCACAGGCGCAGTATTAATTATTTAAAAATCTTAAATCAGAAAATAATATTTATAAAAAACAGTGGATTTATTATAAATTAAATTATATAATTAAGGAGGTGTTGATTTGAATAATCTTGTTGTAAAGGTGCCAAAAATGCAATCAGCGGCATCAAAGGAAGCGGACCTTATCAGAAAGCTTGATTCGCTTGCTGATGAAATCGGGCAGGTTCAGCGTTCATTGAGCTTCAACGTTAAATCAAAGGCTCAGATAAGCGCTCAGCTGCTTGCACTGCAGAGAGTCAGCAGTGCAAATGCAACCAAGGTCGGCAAATTATCATCAACACTTGCTGATGCAATAAACTATTATTCAGCAGCAGAAAAAAGAATAACTCAGCACCCCACCGGCGGCATCCCTGCAAAGAATGGCAAAAAAGGCTCAAAGGGCTCCACTGGAAAGAAAGAGGAAAAGAAGGGCTTTTGGGATTACTGGAATGATTTAGACGCCTGGAAATATATCACTAAAGCCGGCGTAGTCGGAAACGTTATCGGCACTATTGGCAGCCTTCTCACTAAAGGTGACCCTGTCGGCAAAACCGTCCTGAACGGCTTAAAGGGACTTTCGGGCATAGTCGGCGATGTCGCAGGCTTAGTGCCCAAGAGCGGAGCAAGCTTTGACTGGAAAAAGCTTTTTGGTATTGCAGCAAGCGAGTCGGGCAAAATGAGCATCGGTGAAGCCTTTAAGGAGCAGCTCGGTAAATTCAGCTTTGGAAAAGCAACAACCGTTTCGGATAAGATTAAGGTTGGCGCAAAGTGGGCAGGCTCCGTTTTAACCGTTGCAACCACTGCTTATGATAACTTTATTGTTAATGATGAGAATAATTCAACGGGCAGGCAGATTGCTGAAACTATCGGAGAATCCGCTGTAAAGATCGGCGGCGGAATAATTATCGGAGCTATTGCAGGAACTGTCGGAGCTCCAGCCGTTGTTGCCGGAGGAATTACAGTTCTCGCTACCTGGGCAATAGATAAGGGCTTTGAACACTTCACGGGCAAAGGCGCTGCCGAATGGATTTCGGATACGGTTCTGGATACCGGAGGGAAAATTATTCACGATGTTGGCGATGCAGTCGGAAAAGCAGCTAAAAAAGTGGGCGACGCCGTATCAGGCTGGTGGAACAGCCTTTGGTGATAACATATATAACTTGTATTAACGGAGGTATTTATTATGCTTGATTTCAATGAATTATTACCTATAGGAACGGTCGTTTTATTAAACGATGCCGTTAAAAAGCTTATGATTTACGGCGTTGGACAGACGGATGAAACTAACGGCGTGGATTATGATTACATCGGCGTTATGTATCCTGAGGGCAATATGGGAGAAGGCTCACAGTTTTTATTTAATCATTCGGACATTCAGGAGATTTTCTTCAGAGGCTATGAGAATGAAGAAAGAGCTTTATTCTTAGAAAAACTTCAAAAGATTTATGAAGAGAATAATCTGTAATGGACAATAATTATATTTACAGAGCACCAACTGAATTTGAAATGCAGCGCATATCTCGGTATATGGAAAAAAGCATTAACAGCGAAATTAAAATATTCAAATCACTTGATGTGATTTTTACCGCTTTAGGCATCTTTATGTTGGTTTCAATAATGTCAAAAACCTCAAAGCCGATTATTGCCGTTGTTGTAGGCGTGGCAGCCTTTGCAGTCGTTTTTGTTTCGCTCTATCAAAAAAAGCTTGCTTTGACAGAGCTGCAGGCATATAAAAACGGCGAATACAGCATTGTTGAAGGATATTGCTCAAAGCTTGAAACAGACCCCGAACATGTGGGACGCCAATGGGCGGAATTTACGTCAAGGGACGGCAGCTTAATCAGCAAGAAAAACTTTGTTCTTACAAATGAAAATAATTCAGTTAATATGCCTTTAATTCTGGTTTGCCCAAAAACGGACAGAATCAGAAAGAAGGCAGAAAGAGTTTTTTCCGAGTATATGCTGAGTGATGAGTTTTTAAACAAATAAATAATGATTTAGGCTTGATTTTAGGTCAAGCCTTTTAGTCGTTTAATATTATAATAATTTTTAAAGGAGAATATTATGAGTGACACTATGAAATGCTTATCCTGTCATAAGGATATCCCCGTTGGCTCGGGCTTTTGCCCGTATTGCGGCGCAGTCGTTGAGGGCGCAGTCGTTGACCCTGAAGGCAACACCACCGTTTTGGGCGTAGGGATGTCTCCGTTTGAGCAGAATAATGTTCAGCCAGAGCCGCAGCCCGCTTGGCAGCCCACACCCGAGCCCGTACAGCAGCCCGCATGGCAATCCGCTCCGCAACCCGCACCACAGCCTGCGTGGCAGCCTGCTCCCGAGCCTGCACCGCAGCCCGCATGGCAGCCTGCTCCACAGCCGGAGCCGCAGACGTATAATCAGGCTCCGCCTCAGAATCAGGGCTATTATCAAAATGTGCCGAATCAGTCTGCAACGCAGCCCCCTATGACGAATATGGATATGACGGTGGGCAGCCCGATGATGCAGCCGCCCATGGGTCAGCAGCCAATGTATCAGCCTCCGATGGGTCAGCCGCCGATGTATCAGCAGCCAATGAGCATGGCGCCGCTTAAGCAGCTGAAAACCAACCGCGGCCTTGCAAAATTCATTTTGCTTTCAATAATCACATTCGGCATATACGCAATCGTTTTGATGACCTGCATATCCGATGATATCAACGTTATCGCATCAAGATATGACGGAAAAAAGACGATGAATTACTGCCTTATGTTTTTCATTGTTGGTCCGATAACCCTTGGCATTTATTCAATTGTGTGGATGCACTCAATCAGTGCAAGAATCGGCAACGAGCTCCAGAGAAGGGGGATTGATTATTCCTTTGGCGCAAGCGATTTCTGGCTCTGGTGTGTGCTCGGCTCATTGATAATAGTCGGTCCGTTCATCTATTATCACAAGTTTTTAAAGGCAATGAATCTTTTATCCGAAAACTATAACATTTACGGCTGATAATTAATTTCCCGTTTAAATTACATACGCAAAAAAAAGAACCTCCGTTGGAAGTCCCCAACGGAGGTTTAATGATGCTACATACTTTCCGATTTCAAAATTACTTAATAGAACATATTTTTGTTACTATATTGAAAATGATAGAATAAAACAATTTGAAATGAAAATAAAACAACCAATAAGTTCATACGAAGCAAGTGCATCAATTAAGTTTTTAAATTCAAATTATTGGATAAAAGGGAAAGTCCGTCTTGATTATATTTTTGCATTAGTTAAAATAGATTTATATGAAAAAAACAAGCACTATAGTCTAATATTTGACTATCAACACGATAGTAATTCAGATATTTACCATGGGGGATTAGCAATAATAACTATAGCGAATTCATTTCATAATCAAATAATAAGTAGTGTTTGTGCATTGTCAGACAATGCCATCGGTTCAAACAAATACTCTGAGCTTAAACATAAATTCCTAATTTCAAAAGAGCATAACCCTTTTTATTCATTAAGGATTAGCAACTCTATTGATAAAGAGTATTTTAATTGGTTAAAAGAAACATTTAAAATTCAATAATTAATATAAATTTTCACATAATAAAAGGATGCGAGTTTGAACTCACAGCCTTTATATTTATTAAGACAACCACGGTGCTACACCCCTCTGGTTGTCTGAACGACAAAAAACATTAAAAAATAAGGTTTAATATCTGCTACTTGTTACATGTAATTCTAAAAAAACTACCTATGCTGAAATAAATCAGCATAGGCGTTTTTAAAATGTTAAGTATTCACATTATAATTATGTGCCTTCTAATCTTTGGACAGAGAACCATGCTCTGTCTCACTCTTCTGTGTTATTAGTCTGTATTCTTCTAAAACCTTCTTTGATATTTCAAAAAACTGCTCACCGTTGATTTGATTAAGTTTGTTCCTGTTTACAGTAGCATAGAAAAACTCATTGTCGGTTTCATAAACAACTTCATAATTTATCTCGCCATCATATACAATAAAACCGTCGCTATTATAGATGGTTTCCGAATCACTTTCTCCCTTTATTAGCGAAGCAATCTTTCTTCTGCTTTTTATTTCTTTAACCCTATATGAATCGGAACAAGCATATACGCTTATAAAATCCAGATAAAAATCTTTAGGGTCAGTATTAATATCGGTAATACTATCTTCATCAATGGTTCTGTTTTGGAAACTGCTCACAAAATAATCATTATTAATATTAACACTTTCAAACAAATACTCATCATTATACCTTTTATTTGTATAAATATCGTCTAAAGGAAATAATGAAGAATATTTCTGACTTGCTTCATCTCCATACAAGGTTTCTTCAACAGGTATTTGCTTTGCATAAACGCTTAAAGCAACTGTTAATACAGTCAGAATTAGAATTAACCAAACTATGACAGAAGAAACGCTTCTATTCTTAAAAATTTTTATGTTAAATATTAAAAGAATTATTGAAAGGATAAAAAAACAAATAGCTCCAACAGAGTAAAAATAAATATTTACCACATCGCTACTATATAGACTAAAATAATAAATTGTCAGTCGTTTAAAGAAACAAAACAAGAATAATACAAAAGCAATTATATTAATAGAGAATGTTATTAGCTTATTGTTTTTGCAATAATTTATTATTGAATTCATAAGATTTCAGAGTTTATACTTCAAAAGTATTTATTAGGAGCATCGATTAATCAGGAAGACAAAGAGCTTTATCAGTATGGAATTACATTAATGTTCACACACATTTTATGTTTGTTTTATATTCACGTTCAAATCGGCGTCAACCGTTATCTCGTAGTAATAATCCTCGGGCTCAATGATAGGGGAGCGGGCTTCAATTTTAAGCCGCGTCCTGCCCTCCTTCAGCCCCGTGAAGGTGTAAACAACATTGTAGCTTGAGCCCTCAAGCTCAGCGTGATTGGGCTTAGCATAGCGGTGCTCGCAGGTGAATTCAACGATTGAGCCGTCGTCAAGCTTCGCGGTGTAATTATAACCGCCGCCGTCAAAGGAATCAAAGGAAAGGGTGGGGTGCTTTTCAAAAACGGAAGTCGGTTCGCTGTTATCCCGCACCATGCTGTTAACGGAGCTTACGATTAAGGAAACGTCGTGCTCGGGCATCGTAAATTCAACGATGAAGCCCTTGCCCTCCTTGTAATGCGCGGAAAGCTTTTCGCCGTCAAGCAGGAAGGTGTAGTCCGTATCCGTGCCGATATATTTCTCAGGATAGCAGAGCTTCACCCTCGCGCCCGCGCGGTAGGCTTCCTTTGCATTCGTGTACCAGGTCATCTGCCCGTTGTAATCAATATTGTATTTTTTAGCCGAACAGCCCGTAAATCCAAGCATAATAATTCCTCCCAAGGTCAGAATTACCGTAAAAATAAAAACAAATCTTTTCATACTTTTATTTTAACTTATTATCAATGAAAAAGCAACAAGCTCATCAGGATTAATCCTTGTTACAGTTAACAATTATATCTTTCATCAAATATGTTTTTTCAATTATACTAATAACACAAAAGATGCACCTTTTACGGAGTATCTTTTGGCTGGTGTTGTTTAGATAAACTTTTGTTAGTTTTATTTACTAATCCCCAATTTATTAATCATTCTCTTGAAATCGTCAATAGCATTATAAATCTTCGATTCTGCAGATAAGTAATCTGTTATCAATTCATTATCTTTGTATAATCCGAATGTAACAGTTTTTCCGCTTCCATATCTCTTCGGTTTTGTGAAGCCGAATGATGCTGCAGTATCTTTCCACTTACCATTATCATTTTCCCAGATAAAGCTTTCTCTGGTAGCTCTATCGATTTTTAAGTCATCTTGACTGCTTGCTTTATAACATATATTAAGCCTTTGTTCGGCAAATTCACATTGTAAATACAATTCATACTTTAAATTATTATATTCTCCATATGTTTTGTTTGCAATCCACATTCCATAAAACCCACCCGATTGATTTGCTACATATCCGTAGTCATAATTCATACTTCCATACGATTTAGATTTAATATAATCATAAAACCCGTTTATTTGTGCCCAGTTCCACTCAGAAACCGGCAAAGTTTTAAACTTAGATATTTCATCCTTCAATTCGTTTATGTAATTATAATAATCAACAAAAATATTATTTTTGATACTGTTAATATGTTTATCTAAAATGGAAAATATGGAATCTAATCCAAAATATTTATAATCGTTTTCTTTAACGGTTTTTCTATCGCTTTGAAATCCCGTTTTATAATATATGCCAACAACATTATGATCCGGAAATTCTTCTTTTATGCTTTCGCGATACCTTGCCAATTGGTCGTCATGTTCACTGGTGTATGTTTTATCTTCAATAATGATTTTATATTTATCATTTACGGTTAATAAGACATCAATTTTATTGACTTGCCTTTCTGGTGCATTTGAAAGAAAAATGTCTTTTTCGTTTTCCAACTCTGGAATAAAGGCTTTCAAAAACTCAATTGCACATTTTTTTATGTTTTTATCTTTGTTTGAACCTTTTATGGAATGAGAAAACATCCAACATAAAAAAGCATCTTGTGAAAGTTCACCCGTTGCATAATAAAACAAATTATTTTCCAGTTTCATAATTATCTCTCCTAATCATTAGGCTGCATTAATCATACATCTTTTTTTGACTCTTGTAAATCTTTAAACGCTTTCCTTGTTTGTTCGTGCTTAAGCCATTTCTTCTTTTCGCCCATAGATTTTTGAAACATACTTTTTCAGAACGAAAAAACTTTCAAAAATAAAAGCAGATGCACAAATAATGTATATACCCCTATACATTATTTGTACATACCCTAGCACAGCAAATGGTCATAAACAACTTAAAAGGGAAAACAAAAATTTTGTGCGCATTAATAAATGCACAAAACGAACAAAACATGAGTGAATTTTTTAGTTTTCAAAATGCGAAACGGAAAAGTGCGGCGGCGCTCAAAATCCCCGAAAGGCAAAACCCTGCCGTGCGGTTGCAAGAAAAAGCAGATTGCGGTATAATTGTAAATATATTGCGGAAAGGAGAAAACATATGTCAATCAAATGGCGTAACCGTACGGCTAATATTGCGTTTCTGTTTGCATTTTTTGTAATCGGCTCAATTGCCAATGTTACCTGGAATGAGCCGCTCAGCCTTACGGGAACGATGGTGTTTTCTTCTCTTTGCATTATGTGGACGGCAAGTATTCAGTCGCGCATAATAAGGCGCAGGGAAAAGCGTTATTTCTTCTTTCTCGGCGCTTTTATGCTTATGTGGATGGTTGAAAGGGCAATTAAGTATTCCTTTTTTTTAAACAACGAATGGCTTGAGCGAACGCTGTGGTACGCCTATTATATTCCGCTAATCTTAATGCCCCTTATCAGCCTGATGATTGCAATCCGCCTCGGAAAAACGGATGACGAGCAAATCAAAACCACGCCAAAGCTTCTGTTTATTCCCGCACTTTTGCTGATTTTGGGAATAATGACAAACGATTTGCATCAGCTTGCGTTCAGGTTTAAGCCGAATTTTGAAAACAGGACTTACGATTACTCCTACGGCGTGCTGTATTATATAGCGTTAGCGTGGATTATCGTCTGCGCGCTGGCGGCGCTTGTGCTTGCAATCCGTTTTTCAACCATCAGCTCAGGCATAAGGCGCGGCTTAATTCCGCTTGCGGTTATCTTTGTTTCTCTTGCGGGCGTTGCGGTTTATATTTTTACGGATTTTCGCTACACAAGAATAATGAACGTGCCCGAGCTTTTCTGCTTCTGCGTGGCTGCGTTCTGGGAGGCGTGTCTGCAAACGGGGCTGCTGCCCTCAAACACGGGCTACGACCTTCTGTTTAACCATTCGCACCTTGCGGCAAGGATTACCGATTTTGACGGCAAGCCCGTATATGAGGCGGCAACGGAGCAGGCGGACGGCGAATACATAAGGCACTGCAAAAGCGTTTCGGGCGGGCAGATTGAATGGCTTGAGGACGTTACGGCGGTAACGCAGCAAAAGCGGCAGCTTGAAATCGCAAAGCAGAGGCTTGAAAATCGCGCGGAGCTTCAGGAGCAGGAGAACAAGCTGAAGGAGGAGCGTATCAGGATTGCGGAGCAAAAAATGCTTTATGATAAGATGAACGCCTCCTTTGCGCCGCAGACGGAGCTTATACGCCGCCTTGTTTCAAACGCTAACGAAAGCGAAGAAAAATGGAAGGAAAATATGCTGTGGGTGTGCGTAATAGGCGCGTACATCAAGCGAAAATCAAACCTTATTCTTCTTTCGGCAAACAGCGAGCGCATATCCTTTAAAGAGCTTCAGCTTGCCTATCTTGAATCGTTTTCCTATCTGACAAGGGCGGGCGTTGACTGCGAAATCGGCAGCGTGCCCGAAATCAGCCTGCCGTCAGGGCTTCTGCTCTACGCTTACGATGAGTTTGAAACCCTGCTTGAAAAGAAAATTCCCGACGTCAGCCGCATAAAAATTGATATAATTGAAAAGAAAAGCAGCATTTTATTTGACATAAAGTTTGATGAAACGCCCCTTATGTTTGAGTTTGACAAGGAGGGCGCGGTATGAACACTATTTTCTACAACCCCACCGTCAGAGGTCTGCTTTCGCTGTGGCTGCTTTTTGTCTGCCTTACGCTTGTCTGGGCGGTTATGCGGCTGCTGCAGCAAAAAAGGTATAAGGTGCTGCTGCCCACCCTTGCCGTGTTTGCGGGGTGCGATATTTACTGGCAGTATCTTAACGCTTACAGCTATTATATCGGCAGCAACAAGGAGTACTATAAAATAGATTATGCGCCGATTTGGATTATTGCAGCCGCAAATCTGATTTTAACGGTTGCTGCGGCGGCGATTACCCTGCATATTTCCAAATGGCAGAAAACGCATATCTGCGCTGTTTCAATTAAGGAGGGGCTTGACACTCTGCCCTCGGGCGTGTGCTTTTATGAAAGCGGCGGCAGAATTTATCTTGTTAACGACGCTATGGACAGGATAACGCAACTTCTTATCGGCAGGCACCTTTTTAACGGCGAAATTTTATGGAATATTCTTAAAGAAAAAAGCGCACCCATTGACGATGAAAACAAGGCGATTGTTGAAATCGGAGATAAATCCTACGGCTTTACGCGCTACCTGAACAATATTAAAGGGCAGGAGCTTTTTGAAATCATCGCCGCGGATATTACCGAGGAGGCTGTTCAGAACAGACTGCTTGAGCAGAGAAACAAGGATTTGGAGGAGCTTAACCGCAGGCTTGACGAGTACAATGCAAACCTTGAAGGCATTGTGCGCGAGCGTGAAATTCTGCAAAGCAAGGCGCGAATTCACGACGATATGAACGTGCTTTTAATATCAACCGTAAACAGCGTTGAGCATTACGAAAAAGGGGAGACGCAGCGTATCTCGGAGCTTTGGAACAGCAATATCCTTGCGCTTGAAAGGGACACGGAGCCGTACCGCAAAAACCCGCTTGAATCACTGCAGGCTCTGGCAAATTCCCTTGGAATTGCGCTTGAATTTGACGGCGAATTTCCTGCCGAAAATGAGAATATACGCCTGCTTATAACCGCTGTAAGCGAATGTATGATAAACGCACTGCGCCACGCAAACGCAACAACGCTTTTTGTAAGCTCCCGCGCAGACGGGTTTGTTATTAAAAACGACGGCTTAAAGCCGAAGGTGGAGATTATCGAGGGCGGCGGACTTACTAACCTGCGCCGCCGTGCAAATAAGGCAAACGCCGCGCTGAAAATATGCAGTACGCCTGAGTTTTCGGTTACGGTAATTTACGGAAAGGGGGATGGAAATGACAAGGGTATTAATTGTTGAGGACGTTGATTTGGTGCTTGAAATGCTGATTGACGCCGTAAACAATTCGGAGAACTACACCGTTGCAGGCACAACGAAAAATGCGGATATCGCGCCCGCGTTATGCTCTGCGCAAAACGCAGATTTGGTGTTGATGGACGTTCGCACCGAATATGAGGCAAGCGGGCTTGACGCCGCGGAGCTGATTAAGCAAAGCCACCCCGAAATCAAAATAATAATCATTACCTCCATTCCCGAAGCCTCCTGGCTTGAAAGGGCAAGGAAAATCGGCGTGGAAAGCTTTTGGTATAAACGCTCAAGCCGCGAGCTGCTTGCGGTTATGGACAGAACTATGGAGGGCGAAAGCATTTACCCCGACACTGCGCCGACGGTAAAAATCGGTAATGCTTACAGCTATGATTTTTCAAAGCGCGAAATTGACGTTCTGCGCGAATTAACAACGGGTGCGTCAAACAAGGAGATTGCCAACGTCCTTGTAATCAGCGAGGAAACCGTGCGTTTTCACGTCAAAAAAATCCTTATGAAAACGGGCTTTCAAAACCGCACGGAGCTTGCGGTTGAGGCTCATAAAACGGGCTTCGTTATGAAGCTGAAATAATCGCTTTTACAGACCGTATCGCTTTCGGGCGACGCGGTCTTTTTTTTTCGGGCATACCGTGCCGCCAAAAACTACCCTTTCGGGTGATATGCAAGAAATCCTTAATAATATATAATTTAATTGAAATATTATTAATTTTTTTTAGAAAGGATGGTTTTATGAAAAGGCTATTAAGTTTAATCCTCGCAGTGCTTATGCTGCTTTCCTGCTTTGCAGGGCTGGATTTTTCGGCGCTTGCTAATGTTCCCGTCGGCGCTGAAGGTCGGTGCGGCGCAGATGTGTGGTATAAGTATGATTACGACGAGGATACAATTTACATCACGGGTAAAGGCGCTATGTATGATTATAACGGCGCAGGCGGCGTAACGGGCACGGACGATAACAATCCGTTTACCTCAATGCCGTTTACCAAAGTAAGCGTAGGGGAGGGCGTTACCTCAATCGGCGCATACTCCTTTTACACTATGTCGGGCGTAACGAGCATTTCTTTGCCCGCCACGCTGAAATCAATCGGCAGTTATGCCTTTGCTTACACGGGGCTTAACGGTTCGATTACAATTCCGAGATACTGCAGCAGCATCGGCGAATATGCTTACTACGGCTGCTCGGGTATTACCTCGCTTAATTTCCCCGACGATATTACCACGATTGATTACGGCGTTTGCAAGGACTGCACCTCGCTTAACACAATCTATATTCACGGCAAGCTTAGCCGGATTCTCGGTCTGGCATTTAGTAACTGCACGGCGTTAAAAACCGTTATTGCAACCAGAAATGAAACCGAGTTTAAAAATCAGGTTAATATCCGCGAAGGCAACACGGTGCTTTACAACTGTAACTTTATTAAAACGACCGACTGGGGCTGGGTTAAGTTTGCTAACGGCAGATGGTGCTATTATGACGATTTTGTATGCCCTGCTAACGGTAAGTATAATATCGGCGGCAACAGCGTAACCTTTGACAAAAACGGTTGGGCAAAGGACGGCGTCATTATTACTGATGAGGGAATTTTTATTCTTTCAAACTACAATTATTTAGACCCCGATTCAGGCTGGACGCAGTATAACAGGTACTGGTATTATATTGACGGCAATCCCCCGCACGCTATGACAGGCTGGAAGCAGATTCACGGCTGGTGGTATTATTTTGACCCCGCAAACGGCAGAATGGCAAAGGGCTGGGAGCTTATTAACAACCGCTGGTACTATTTCGACCAAAGCTCAGGCCATATGCTTACAGGCTGGCAGAGAATTCCGACAGGAAAAAACACTTGGAGCTGGTATTACTTTGCCGCGGGCGGCGATATGATGAGCGGCTGGGTAGGCCTTCAGGGTAAATGGTATTATCTCGGCGGCGCTAATGACGGAAGACTCCGCCACGGTTGGTTCCAGGTAGGCGGCAAGTGGTATTATTCCGATACAAGCAGCGGAGTTATGCAGGTTGGCTGGAAACAAATTTATTGTAATTCAACCAAGAACTTTGAGTGGTATTACTTTAACTCCGGCGGCGCAATGGTAACGGGCTGGTGTAAACTGAGCGGCAGCTGGTACTATTTGGACAAGTCAAGCGGTATTATGGCAACCGGCGGCAAAACCATTGACGGCTATTTCTATGCGTTCACAAGTGACGGCGTAGCGCGCAGCGGTTGGATATATTTTAAGGAATACGGCGGCTGGCGCTATTACAGAAGCAATACCGCTGAACTGCACAATGCCGCCTGCGTAGGCTGGGTTAAGATGTCAAACGGCTGGAATTACTTTAATTCAAACGCCGTATGGCAGACGGGCTGGCAGTATATCAACAGCAGTTGGTATTATCTCGGCACGGACGGCATTATGGTAACGGGCTGGCAGGAAATTAAGGGCTACTGGTATTACTTTGCCTCCAGCGGCGAAATGGCAACAGGGCTGAAAACCGTTAACGGCAGTACCTATTATTTTGAGCCGAGCTCAGGGCATATGACGTACAAATGGGCTCAGGTTAACGGCAAGTGGATGTATTTCGGCAACGACGGCCGTATGGTAACGGGCTGGCAGCATATCGGCAATTTTGATTACTGGTTTGATTCAAGCGGTATTATGGCAACGGGGCTGAAAACCGTTAACGGCAGCTTCTATTATTTTGAAAAGAGCTCGGGCAACCTGCTCAAAAGCAAAAAAATAAAGGAAGCCTACACCTCGGGCAGCAATACGTTATACAGATACTATTATGCTGAATCCGACGGCAAGCTTGCAACGGGCTGGTATAATATCGGTAACGACAGATATTACTTCTCTCCCGAAAACGCTTGTGCCGCAACGGGCTACCGCGTTATTGACGGCGTAGGCTACACCTTCTCTTCTGAGGGCGTTCTTCTGCACCAGGGCGGCATCAACTAACCTGAAAATCATATAAACTAAAGGCAGGCGAATTTCCGCCTGCCTTTTATTATGCGCTTTACGGTTAATAGCTGTTAACCGTTTCAAGTATAGCGTCTGCTGTTATCTGCCACTGCTCTGCGGCGGGAATTGTTGCCTCGCCGTCGCCCTTCTGCTGCCCGTAAGAGCCGAACTGAGCGTGGTTTCCGCCGTCAATCACGGTTTCTCCGTATCCGTCGGGAACAAGTGCAAAGCCTGCTTCAAGCGCCGCAATGTCTTTATCGTAAAGCGAAATGGTTACCTTTTTTCTTTTATTTTTTTCTTGCATAATTTTTACTCCATTCTTCAAAGGGTTTTAGGGAGTTTTCCCTAACTTGTGGATTTGTCCGTACAAATCCGATGCTCGCTACAGTCTGATACATACTTTTCAGCCTGTAGGGCTATGCCAAATTATTCCTTTACTTTTTCGGCAGGTGGTTATCTCGGGTAGCGTTTCGGGATAGCATATGCCTTCGTTCTTCGCTGTAAGGTGCAGTTAAGCGGAAGCAAAATTAGGCATTAGGGTTTTAAGCCGAGTAAGCCTTAAACTAAATATTTCACGCCCCTTTTGCCGCTTTTTGTCTTGACATACGGAAGTATGCCTGCATCAAAAATCAACAAAATGAACGCAAACTATTTCGTTTAAGGTGCTTCGCAGTTTTGTCCTGTTCAATTTTTGCAAAGACAAGGCAAATCAACGAAGCAAGGCTTTCGCCTTGCAAGGTGGTTTAACGAAGTATTTGTGAAAAAGGAACGGTCAAAACCTTGCTGGGCTTAACACCCTAATGCCCACCTTATTAATCTCAAATTCAAGCATACCGTTACCCGAATCATCCACCAACTTGCACTCGTCAGGGTACTCAATAGAGAACCTTGTCAACCGATTTTTAAGGTCGGTGTTGTAGGTTCTGATGTTGATTACAGGTTTATCCTCATCAAAAAATATCTCCGTAATCTTATCCCTTTTCTTCATTCCGGTTACCATAAATATCACTCCTTTTCATTTTTATTTACCCTATCAGCAGGGTATGGTTGGGTATGTAGGAGGGGTGTTTGGAATTGTCCTCCCACTAAGCTATTGCCCAATTTTTTCTATTTTGATAGAAAAATTTTTCAATTCCCTCACTATGCTATTAGCGACTTTTTTCGGATTTGCACCAAGAAAGTTTAAAATACCTTTCACTATACGCAGATTTCAAAGGCAAAATATAACCATATTGGAACTAAAATTCACGATTTATTTACAATTGTTTGAGTAAAAGTTTCCCTCACTTGAAGCCGCAAAAAAAGTTAAAATACAAGCCCTTTAGGGCAAAAAAATAAACCCTGTCAGGTATTTTCCAACAAGGTCATAAATGATTTATTTGGTTTTTATTATAAATTATTAGTTATATAGTT
>CAJOJV010000012.1:0-53075 GCA_905234995.1 uncultured Eubacterium sp.
AAGAAATATATAAGAATTACGGCAGGTATAATGCAGAGCAAATCAGAGAAGATTGCATTAACCGCTTTTCAAAGGCCGCAGTCTGCGAGCAGATTGAAGCTATATATAATCAAATGAAATAGTGCCGACCGGGGGACTGTCCCCCGGCTGGTATAAAAAAGAAGACCGCTTGGTATATCCCAAGCAGTCTTCTTTTTATGTCCAACGGTCACCGGTTACCGACCGATTTATTCCTTTCCGTTCCAGCAGTAGGTGCAGAGCCTGTTTTCGCCTATGCCGATGGATTTAACCATATCGTCAAGGCGCTGATAGCGCAGGGAGGTGAAGTTCAGCTCCCTGCAGATTTCATCAACCATCTGCTGATATTTTTCACTGTCAGGGTCGGCATATTCCTTAAGCGTTTTTTCGTCGGGCATTTTGCCCTCAAGCTTCAGAATAACCCTGCGTGTAATAAGGTCCATATCAGAGGTTGAGCGTGAGAAATTCAGGTATTTGCAGCTGTAAAGAATCGGCGGGCAGGCGGGGCGGATATGCACCTCTTTTGCGCCGCTGTTGTAAAGAAATTCCGTTGTTTCACCAAGCTGCGTGCCGCGCACGATTGAATCGTCAATCAAAAGCAGGCTTTTGCCTTCAATCAAATCGTGAATGGGAATAAGCTTCATCTTTGCAATCAGGTTTCGCTTCGTCTGATGGGTCGGCATAAAGCTGCGCGGCCAGGTCGGAGTGTATTTAACGAACGGTCTTGTAAACGGCACGCCGCTTTCGTTTGAATAGCCGATTGCGTGCGCAATGCCTGAATCGGGCACGCCTGCAACGATATCGGGCTTAACCTGCCCCGCGTCCCTCTTTGCAAGGTCTCTGCCGCAATTATATCTCATCGTTTCCACGCTAAGCCCCTCGTAAGATGATGAGGGATAGCCGTAATATGTCCACAAAAACGTGCAGATTTTTAAATCCTTACCCGGGGCAAGCAGCGTTTTAACCTCATCGGCAGTCATAACCACAACCTCGCCGGGGCCGAGCTCCTTGTAATCCTCATAGCCGAGGTTGAGATAAGCAAAGCTCTCAAAGCTCGCGCAGAAGCCGTTTTCCTTTTTGCCGAGCACAATCGGAGTTCTGCCGTATTTATCCCTTGCGCAGTAAATGCCCTTCGGCGTTAAAACCATCATGCTGATTGAGCCGTCAACGATTTCCTGAGCGTAGCGGATGCCGTCAATAAAATTTTCCTTCTGGTTAATAATTGAAGCAACGAGCTCCGTCTGGTTAATATCGCCGTTTTGCATCTCAAAGAAATGCGTGTTGGTCTTGATGATTTCGTCAACGATTTCATCGGCGTTATTGATTTTGCCGACGGTGGTTATCGCAAAGGTTCCGTGGTGGGAGCGCACCAGAATAGGCTGCGCCTCAAAATCCGATATGCAGCCGATGCCCATTTTGCCGTGCATATCGTTTGATTCCTTTGTGAATTTCGTTCTGAACGGCGCGTTTTCAATATTGTGAATTGCCTTGTCAAAGCCGTTTTCGCTGTCGTAAACGGCAAGGCCGGCTCTCCTCGTTCCGAGGTGGGAATGATAATCCACACCGAAAAACAAATCAAAAACGCAATCCTCTTTCGAGGCTGCCGCAAAAAAACCGCCCATATGAATTCCTCCTTAAAATCAATTAAAAAAGCAAGAACACATAGTATCCCTGCCTAAATTCTGTCCTTATATCTTTCGGCAATAATAATGCCGTCCTTAACGTTCAGCCTGCAAATGCGCGCATTTCTTGAGTCAAACGCATTTGCGCCGTTCTCATTATGGTAATCCCTTGCATGGTAAACGGCATACCACTGCCCGTCCTCCTTAATCATTGAGTGGTGACCCGTGCCCTCCTCATAATCGTTGGCAGCCAAAACGGGGTGATATGTGTTTTCATCCGGGAATTTGTTAAACTTAAGCTTGGTTAAATCCTTTTCATCGGATTTAACGCAGGCGTAGCCTATGTAATAGGTGGGCTGCTCGTAGCAGTTGCCGGAGTACATAACGTAGTGCCAGCCGTCCTCCTCAAAATAGAAAGCGCCCTCAATCGTGTGCCAGTGCTGCCCCTCTTTGTATCTGTCCCTGCGGTAAATATCCTCGTCAAGAGTCGGCACAACGACCTTAACGGGCTTGCCCTCGGGGGTAAAGGGGTCAAGCATACGGTCAACAACGATGTGCGTGCCGATGCGCTCGCCCTCAAACTCGTTCGTGGAATAAAAAAGAAACAGACCTGCCTCGTTCTTCACAATGTGCGAATCAATGGAAAACGGGGGTAAAATCTGCTTCGGGTTGACAAACGGACCCAAAGGGCTGTCAGCCACGGAAACGAACATAGCGCCCCTGTGCCCGCCCTTATCAGGCTCGTCATCATAAACTTCCATAGAGTTATACATATAAAATTTGCCGTCAAGCTCAATAACGCTCGGTGCCCAGTATTCGCGCAAATCGCCGTGGGAGAACACCTTGCCGTAATACTCCCAGCCTTCAAACAGATTGTCGGATTGATAGGCGTAAACCCCGTCATGCCCGGTGGTGTAGATATAGTATCTGCCGCCGCTTTTGATGATATAAGGGTCTGCCTGACCTATGTAATTATCCTTGTCAACCTTAAGTAAATGCATAGCTTGACCTCTGCCGAATGTATTACGCATATTATAAACTATCTGTCAGAATAATTCAATTGTAAATATACATAAAATATAAGAATTATCGCCGCTGTTTTTTGATAAAGAAAACGGGCAGATATCTGCCCGTTTAATCAGAAGGTTATAAGTTCGTTATATATTTTGATTGCATAGCTGTCCGTCATACCGCTGATGTAATCAATGATTGCCTGGATGAAAAGCTTTTCATCATCAAGTCTGCCGTAGATTTTTTCGTTAAGGTATCTTTTTGCCTCCGCCTTAACCTCGTCGGGCAGAATATCCTCCGAAACGTATTTTTTCAGCCAGCTTGAAAAATCGGAAAACAGCATCGGGTAATCCTTTTCCCTGAGCCTGAGCGATGCAAAGAGCTCCTTCTCGTCATAAGCCGCAAGCAGCTCATTAAAGATTGAATTAATAACAAGGCTTGCATATTCCTCAAAGTGCTTCAGGCGCGGATTATCGTAAATTCTCTCGTAGTTAAAACGCTTGATTTCGTTGAGATACTGCGCGTATTCCTCGCTCAGGCAAATGCCGTTTTCGGGGCTCGAATTCTTGCAGATATCGCTGACGAGCTGATTGATGATAACCGTCGTGTTCACTGCGTCGGACTTGAAATGCCTTGCAAAAGCCTCAAGCGTTTTGTAATCGCTTTCATCAAGCAAATGAAGCCTTTTTGCATCCTCAATATCCCTGCCGACGTAAGCGATTTTATCCGCCAGCTTAACTACGCAGCCCTCCCAGGTGCAAGCCTCGTATTCGCCCGGGTTTCTGAAATCGTCAAGGTCTATGTAATCGGTTCTCGGGAACAGGCGGTTTTTGTTAACCTCGCCGCAGTGTGAAATAATGCCGTCCCTCACGGCGTAGGTCAGGTCAAGATTGCGGAAATTCATCTGCTCGTCCTCAAGCAGCTCAAGCTTATCGACAAAACGCAACCCGTTCTGCTCGTGCCAGAAGCTTTTGCCGAGGTGCTCAAGGCTCAGATTTCTGATCATTATCTCGCATTTGTGTCCGAACGGCGCGTGCCCCAGATCGTGTCCGATTGCGATTGCCTTGGTCAGCTCCGTGTTAAGCCCGAGCGCGCCTGCAATAGTGCTGCTCACGGATTCAACGTGCGCCACGTGCTCCATTCGGGTGCAGATATGGTCGTTGCCGATATTATAAAAAACCTGCGTTTTGTGCTTTAAGCGCCTGTAAGCAAGGCAGTGCAGAATTCGGGTGTAATCCCTGGCAAATTCATTGCGAACATCGTCGCTTCTTCCGTAAAGCTCTGTTTGGCGCGAGGTTAAAATTTCCCAGCTTTCATTGCTTCTGTCAGCCTTAACAGCTTCAAATTTTTTCATAAAATCACTCCGATATATTATATAAAATCATACCGCCCTTTTGCGAAAAGCCGCTGTTCCACAGTGCGGAAAAATCAATCCAGTCAGGCGTGCTGTAGGTCAGTGCGCGCACCATTCTGCTGCCGTCATATTCGGCATAGCCAGTCAGCAGAAACCAGTGCCACTCGTAGTCCTTCAGCCGTTTGTCCTTGTTTATCAGGTTTAAAAACGGAATCGGAATGCCGTTTTCAATCTGTCTTTTTATTGCCTCAAAGGCAGTGCTTTCACTCTCGTTGCCGTCAAGCGCAGAAACGGATATTCTGCTTTCGCCCCTGTCTTTTAGAAAAGCATTAAAGCCTTCAACAAAAATTCGCGTGTTATTAATGCCGCTCATTCTCGGGTGAAGATATGGCTTCATAACCGATGTGAATTTAACGTAATCCTGCCTGTTAAGCGGCGATTTGCCAAAGGGGTAAAGCGCCGTGCCGAAATTGAGATCAAAGTATATGCTGCTGTCGCAGGCGCTAACTGCCGCGCAGCCGCCAAGACGCATAAAGGGATCGGTCAGCCAGTCCTGATTGCCGCCCTCGGATGTGCCGATATGAAACATTTTAATTTCTTTTCTCATTCCTTATCCTCTTTCGGAAGCGTTTTAATGAACGCAATTAAAAACGGCAGCGCAGTCAGGCAGGAAATAACGTAGCCGATGGGCTGTGCGATTTCAATTCCCGTAACGCCAAATAATTTCGGCAGTATCAGCACAAGCGGAATAAAATAAAGTCCGTTTTGAGTGCAGGCAAGGAAAAATGCTCTGCCGATTTTGCCGATTGCCTGAAAGGTCATATTTGCAATCATAACCGTTGCAAGCGAAACGATTGCAATGCAGAATATTCGCAGCGCAATGCTGCCGATTTCAACAACCTCCGCTTCTTTCCTGAAAAGCGAAATTATCTGTGGCGCAAATATAAAGCAGCTTGCTCCGAGGCAGGCAACAACAGCTGTTGAGAACGCCCAGGTAAACTTTATTGCAGAGCGCACTCGGCTGTATTTTTTTGCCCCGTAGTTAAAGGAGCAGACCGGCTGAAAGCCCTGCCCGATACCTATGCAGATACTGAACATCAGCATTCCCACCTTGGAAACGATTGCCATTGCAGCGATGCAGACGTCGCCGTAAGCGCCTGCCTGCAGATTGAGCGCCATTGTTGAAATACTGCCAAGCCCCTGCCTTGCAAGGCTCGGAAGCCCCGTGCCGATAATTTCGCCTATCAGCTTTGGGTTAAAGCTGAAATATTTCGGGCTGATTCGGCTCTGTGTTTTCTTTCTCAAAAACATTGTAAGCAGAATGCACAGGCTTACGTATTGCGAAATCATCGTTGCAAGCCCCGCGCCGTCAATGCCCATATCAAGTGCAAAAATGAAAATAGGGTCAAGAATAATGTTCAGCACGCCGCCCGTAGTAAGTCCAATCATTGCAAGCGCAGCCATGCCCTCGTATCTCAGAATGTTGTTTAAAACGCAGCTTGCGGTCATTGCAGGCCCTGCCAGAAGAATGAATTTCGCATAAGCGCAGGCATAGGGCAAAATTGTTTCTGTGCTGCCGAGAATTCGCATAAAGGGCTTAAGAAAGATAAGTCCCAGCGCCATTATTATAATTCCGCAAAGCAGGGAAAGGAAAAAGCCTGTTGAGCTGTAACGTCTTGCGCTTTCTATATCCTTTGCTCCAAGATGTCTGCTGATGCAGCTGCCGGAGCCGTGGCCGAACATAAAGCCAAACGCCTGCAAAACTGCCATCAGGCTGAAAACGACGCCTGCCGCGCCGCTTGCCGCAACGCTGATTTTTGAAACAAAATATGTGTCAGTCACATTATAAATAGTGGTAATCAGCATACTGATAACGGTTGGTAGGGCAAGCCGCATTATTAACTTTTTAACAGGCGTTTTCGTCATTTTTTCAAACTGAGCCACCGCCTGTGCCTCGCTTTTGTTCTGCATTGTGCTGCCTCTTAACTTAATATTCAAAATATATTATATACCAATTGCTTTCGTTTTTCAATTTCATAATAATTATTTTGTAAAATAAGGCAATTAATTAAATAAAATAGTTGTTGAAAAAATGCTTATAATGCGTTAAAATATATAAATAAAATACATTAGGTGGTAAACTAATGAGAAAAATTAACAGAAGCTTTAACAGCTATCTGAAGCAGATTGCTATTGCAATTGCCGATTTGCTGCTGTTTTTTGCCGCAAATTGCGGAATAGTATATTTTACGAATAATGGGCATATTCTTGACACGGCATTCAGCAGAGTGTTGATAAGCGTGCCGCATCTGGTTATAACAAGCGTTCTGATGATTGCAATCAATATGGCCTTAATGCTTTATCGCAGCGTCTGGAGCTTTGCCAGCATTGATGAAATTGTCAGAAACCTGATATCCGCAGCCCTGAACACTGCCATGCTTTTTTGCGTGGACTGGCTTTTGTTTGAAAAGGCGCTGGCGTTTGAGGAGGCTTTGCCCTTCTATGCTTATCTGCTGTTCTTTATGGTTGAATTCTTTATGCTCTGCGTGCCGAGGCTTGGCATCCGTGCATATAAAAGAGCCTTCAGCTGGCTTGCCACGGGAGCCTCAAAAAATCAGAAGAGGATAATGATTGTCGGCGCGGGCTTTATGGGCAATTTCTTTATTAATGAAATCAACTCAAACGTAAACCGTAACGGCAGAGCGGTTGTTGCGGTTGATGATAATCCCGCAAAGCTTAATAAAAGAATTAACGGCGTTCGTATCAGGGGAACCTGCGAGGATATTCCCGCGCTCGCCGAAAAGTATAGTATCAACACGATTCTGATATGCATACCCTCTGCCTCAAAGGCGCGCCAGCGCGAGGTTATTGAGATTGCAATGCGCACTAAATGCGAGGTTAAGATTTCCCCCTCGGTTGATGAATTTCTTGAGGAGGGCGGCAAAACCCGCAGAATCAGAAATATTGAGATTTCGGACCTTCTTGCGCGTCCCGAGGTTACGCTTGATAAAAAGGTCTGCCGTTATCTGATAGGGCAGACGGTGCTCGTAACGGGCGGCGGCGGTTCAATCGGCTCCGAAATTTGTATGCAGGTTGCAAGATATAACCCAGCAAAAATAATTATTTTTGATATTTACGAAAACTGCGCCTTTGAGCTTCAGAACGAGCTCAATAAAAAGTACGGCGATTCGGTTGATATTTACGTGCGCATAGGCTCCGTCAGGGATACGGACAGATTGCGCGAGGTGTTTGACGAATTCAAGCCCGAGGTTGTGTTCCACGCGGCGGCTCATAAGCACGTTCCGCTTATGGAGGACAGCCCTTGCGAGGCGGTTAAGAATAATGTTTTCGGCACGTATAACGTTGCAATGATTTGCCGCGAATACGGCGTTGAAAAAATGGTAACTCTTTCAACCGATAAGGCGGTTAACCCAACGAACGTTATGGGCTGCACAAAGAGAATCACTGAAATCATTATTCAGTATATGGATTCTATCAGCCTCAACACCGTGTTCACCGCGGTTCGCTTCGGCAACGTGCTCGGCTCCCACGGCTCTGTTATTCCGATTTTCAAAAAGCAGATTGAGGAGGGCGGCCCCGTCACCTTAACTCATCCGGATATCACAAGGTATTTTATGACCATTCCCGAGGCTGCTCAGCTTGTTTGCCAGGCAGGCGGACTTGCAAAGGGCGGTGAGGTTTTCGTGCTTGATATGGGCGAGCCCGTTAAGATTATGGATTTGGCAGTTAATATGATTCATCTTTCGGGCAACGAGGTTGAGGATATCGGCATTGAAATCACGGGTCTGCGCCCGGGCGAAAAGCTTTATGAGGAGCTTGCAATGGAAAGCGAGCTTGAAACCCGCCAGACCACGGCGCTTGAAAAGATTTTCGTTAATCAGCCGATGGAGATTAATCCGATTACGTTCAAGGAAATGCTTAAGGAGCTTGAGGGAGCGAACGATGATAACGTCCGTGCAATCCTCAAAAAATACGTTCCCAATTATAATCCTTCAGATAATTAAAAAACAGACACCCGATTGGGTGTCTGTTTTTCCTTTGCCCTGTTAAAATAAAAAACAACAGGGCTCTCCTCTCGGGCTATCGAACAGTCCACCGGACTGTTCTCCCAATCGGCGCACAATCTGCGCGCCTCTTGGAGGTCGTTTCTCGCCCTGTTAAATAAAAAACAACAGACACCTGATGGTATCTGTTGCTTTTTGGTGGGAACAACAGGGCTCGAACCTGTGACCCTCTGCTTGTAAGGCAGATGCTCTCCCAGCTGAGCTATGCTCCCGAACGCTTTCTTATTTTAACATAAAATCTGTAAAAGTCAAGACTTTTATTAAATAATTATCGGTTGACAAAATCACACCATTGTATATAATTAATTTGAACAAACATTTAGGAGAAGCATTATGCCAAATCTTAACGGATATATAAAAAAATTCGGCGGCATTTCTTTCACGGAAAAGCCCTTCACCGATGCGGATAACGTTGCGCTTTGCTATATTTATTATATGCCCTTTGAGCAGGTGGTTTCATCAAGTTTTGATGACGAGCCCGTGCCGTATGCCGATGCAGCCAATGCGCTGTTTAAGGCAAGGGGCAGCAAGCATAAGCCCGTCGGTTTAATTCTTATGAGAAACATCAGCGTGCAGATGATGGCTATGAGCAGGCAAAAGCGTTTTGCCGAAATGAAAATGGTTGCCTGCACGGATAATTTCGGCAAGGAGCCCGCAGTGCAGTTTAATGCCGCAACCTTCCTGCTTCCGAGCGGGGAAGTGGTTGTCGTTTTCCGCGGCACGGATGATACGCTTGCCGGCTGGAAAGAGGATTTTGATATTCTTCTTGAGGATTCAATTCCCTCGCACGAGCTTGCAACCGAGTATCTTGAAGAGGTTGCCGCAAAGTTTGACGGCGATATTATCATCTGCGGCCATTCAAAGGGCGGCTACGTTGCTCAGTACGGCGCGTTGCACGCTTCGCAGGAGGTCAGGGACAGGATTAAGTATCTCTATAATAACGACGGCCCCGGCCTTGCGGATTACGGCTATCTGGATTCAAAGCCTTATCAGGAGCTTCTGCCGAAATACCGCCATTTCATTCCGCAGTCCTCCTTCATCGGTATGATGCTTGCTCACGATGATGATTACACGGTTGTTAAAAGCGTCCGTCAGGTCGGTATGATGGAGCACGATTTATCAACCTGGCAGTTCACTAACGGCGAGCTTAAAACCGTTAAGGATATCACCAATAAGGGCAAGGTTACGGATTTGGTTTTCCACGACGTTGTCAGAAATCTGGACAGTAGGCAGAGCGCTGCGTTCGGCAAGGCGCTTTCCTCAATCCTTGAGGGCGTTGACCAGAAAGGGCTTATGGACGTTGCCAAGAATCTGCCCGAATCAATCAAGGGCGGCAAGGCGGCATACGATGCGCTTGATGAGGAAACCAAAAATACGCTCAAGGAGATTTCGGAGGGGGTTAAAAAATCCGTCAGAAGCTCGGTTAAAACCGTTATCATGGGTAATTACACCACCGTTCGCGAACGACTTGAGGAAGAAAGCGAATAACAAAAAAAGGCTTGGAGTTAATCTCCAAGCCTTTTTAAATTGATATACAAATTGGGATTTGTCGGGGCGTAACAGGAACACATCGTCGGGGTCGCCGTCCCCTACAATTGTATGCGTTCATTCTTCCTGAAACACCCCGCCAAACTCAGATTTAGTTATTTCCTTCGGGATATTTCAAATCCTCCTTGCTCCAATCCTTGATGATTTCAAGGAATGCCTTAGCCTCCTCCTTAGCCTGCGCAAGGTTATGGTCGTTGCAATTGCCGCAATCTCTCATATTTGCGCCGGGAATCATACCCCAGAATTCGGCAATGTGCTGAAACGCCTCTCTGATAAGGTTAATTGAATAATTATCGGTAAGCGAACGGGTGAGAAAATAAAATCCCGTGCGGCTTGCCATCGGTCCGAAATAAATAATATTCTCGGCAAATTCCGTTTTTTCAATATAAGCCTTAAAAATATGCTCAATCGTGTGCATTGCGGCGTTGGTCATAACCGGCTCGCGGTTAGGCTCGCGCATACGGATATCGTAGGTGGTGATATCCTCGTCAATTCGGCTGATGTAAACGCCCTTTTTCAATGCGTTGCGGTCAACATTTAAGCTCGGTATGGTTTTCATTTAACTTCAACTCCTGTTAAGAATGATAAATTATGTGTTAGCTCATAGCCGTCTGCGCCCTCGTTAAAGCCCCTGATTATTTTCTCAGCTCTCGGCTTTGCGGCTTCAAAAAGGTCATAAAAGCTTTCGCGGCGCTCACCCTCTTCATAAGGGGATTTCCATTTGTTATGATTTATATTAGCATATTTTTTTGCCGTTTCCAAGTCATCCGTGCGTAAAAATGCCGTAAGCATAAAGTTTTTTGAAATCGGCGCTAACAGACGCTCAAGCCTGCCGAATTTCTTTTGCTTTTTATTGTCCGCGTCAACGAGGATAACCTGCATTTTTTTCAAGTCGTCAAACGCCTGCTCGGCTTCCTCAGCGGTAAAAGGATAATCCGGAATAGCGCCCTGCATACTCTGCAGCGTGCGTGCGGCTTCCGCCCTCTCTTCATAGTTGAAATTAAGCGTGTCCGCCGTTTCAAACGCCTTTGGCTTTTCAATTCCGAGCCGCTCGTGAATAAGCAGGGAATCAAGCCCGAGCTCAATCATATTGTGCACGGAAAACGGGTGCGCTTTCGGATTTATTTCGCAAATTCTGTATTGCAGATAATACACGTACGGGTGGCAAACGCTGTCCAGCGCATAGTGCAGAATCATTCCGTAGGCATAGCTTTTTGCAATATCGGGGGCAGGGGAGGCTGAGTTGCAGTAATCCCTCATCATTTCAAGCATATCGCCGAATTTTGCCTTGTGCAGCTCAGAGCCCGAGGAGCGGCGGGATTTGCCCTTCCACTGCGGCAAAACCCTGTGGAAGAAAAAGATATCGGGACCCTGAGTGCCGATATATACTGCATTCTCGTTCAGCTCAAAATCCGCAAGCTCGTGAAGCTTCGGCATCATTTCCCTTGCAAAATTATAATGTGTTGAAAAAGCGGGCATTAATAGTTCTCCTTAATAATATTCTCAAAATCCTGCGGGAAATTGCAGGATATTTTCATCTCTTTTCCTATTATTGGGTGTGTAAAGCAAATGTCTTTACAGTGCAATGCCTGTCTGTAAAGTAAATTACTTGCCGCCCCGTACATCGTATCGCCCAAAAGAGGATGACCGATGCTTGAAAAATGCACTCTTATTTGGTGCGTGCGCCCTGTCTCAAGCCTGATTTTCAGCAGGGTTAAGCCGTTTTTGTTTTCAATCGCCTCATAGTGGGTGACTGCGCTTTCGCCCTCACCCTTCGGGGCAATGCCTCTTTTGATAATGCTGTCGCCAAGGCGTTTTATCGGCGCGTTGATAGTGCCGCTCCCTTTGATTTCTCCGCAGACTATTGCATAATAATCCTTTTCTATTTTACCTGCCAGCTTTGCGGCGGCAAGCTCGTTTTTAGCAATCACAACCAAGCCGCTTGTGTCACGGTCAAGGCGGTAAACCGCGCGAAATGAGGTGCTTTCCTCTCCTGCAAGATGCGCTGCCACTGCGTTTGAAAGCGTGTCGCCGATATGGTTTCGGCTTTCGTGTACGGGCATAAAGGGCGGCTTGTTAACAACCAGAATATCCTCATCCTCATACGCAATTTCAAGCGTATCCTCAGACGGTGCGGGCATATGCCCCTTGCTTTCAATTCGGATTTGCAGCCTGTCGCCCGCGGAAAGGCGCTCAATTGCTTTTGCAAATTCACCGTTTTTTGTTATGCCGTTTTCCGTTCGCTTCAGCCTTGCAAGCAGGGAAGCGGAAACGCCGAAATCATGCAGAAAATCTTTAATCTGCCGTCCGTTATCCTTTTCGGCAATAATAAACTCAATTTCTCTCATAATGAAATTATATCAGCAAAAAAGCGCCAAGGCAACAAAAAAATAACGGGAGGCTTGCCCTCCCGTTTAATGCAGTTATTTTTCAAATGAAACGATTATGCCGCCGTTTGAAGCATAAAGCGAATTAAGCCCGCTTGCCTTAAGGATAATAATGTTTTCCTCTGCATAATTGCAGGCGGCTTTGATGTTTCGCTTAACCTCGTTTGCCTTTTCAACGCAGCAAACCTCTGTAACGTAGCATTTTTTGCCTGCTAAATTGCTTCCCTCAGTGTCAGCGGCGATAAGCTTTGCCATTTTGCTAAGCGCGCGCTTCACCGTTAAATCCTTGCCCGAAACGGAAATATTGCCCGCCTCTGTTCTGCGGCAGATTAGCTTAACTTTCAGTGCCTCAATAACGCTTGCCGCCAGATTGTAAAGCCTGCCGTTGCCCTTGAGTGCGTCCATACTCTCAAGGCAGAAATAAAGCCCAAGCCCGTTAACGCAGTAATCCTCAACCCTTTCAACAACCTCTTCAAAAGGTGCGCCGCCGTCAGCCAAGGTCTTGATCTTTTCTGCCATCAGTGTTTCAAGCCCGGAGGTTGCTTTTGAATTGAACACGTGTATGTTCTTTGTGCTGCCCGCGTGCTCCTCTTTGTATAAATCAACTCCCTGTATTGCGCTGTTGTAGCAGCCGCTGAGCTTTGAGGTAATCGTGATTATATAAACGTCCTCCTCGTCGCCCTCAATCGCCTTTGCAAATGCGTCGGGTGAGGGGCAGGCGGATTTTGCCAGTTCATTGCTTTCAACCATTCTGGAAATAAAATCCTCCTGATTAAAGCTCTCGTCATCAATAACGACGTAATCGCCGATCTGAAGGGTAAGCGGCACAACCTCAAGATTGCTCCAGCCCCTCATTTCTTCATTTATATCGCAGCAGGAATCAACAACTATTTTATATGACATAGTGAAGCACCTCTTATTACTATAACTTATTATAACTAAATCCGCTTGTATTATAAACAAACGGATTTAAACAAGTCAATTAAAATGGATAAAGTTTTTAAAGTGTTAATAATTAATCTTTTCCCTTGCAGCAGCAATCTGCGCGGCAACGCTCTCAGTGCTCGGACCGCCTGCAACAAGCCTGTCTGAAACGCATTTTTCAAGGTTAATTGCGGTGTAAACCTCTTCGTCAAACAGCTCGCAAACATCCTTGTAATCCTCAAGCGGCAGGGTTTCAAGGGTAACGCCCTTGTCAATGCAAAGCGCAACAAGCTCTCCCGTTGCCTTGTATGCGTCGCGGAAAGCAAGCCCCTTGCCCACAAGATAGTCGGCGCAGTCTGTTGCATTAATAAAGCCCTTTGCAGCAGCGTTTCGCATATTTTCCTTAAGCACGGTCATCGTGTCAATCATCGGGGTGAAGGCGGTCAGGCACATTTTAACGGTGTCAACGGCGTCAAAAATTGCCTCCTTGTCCTCCTGCATATCCTTATTATATGCAAGTGCAATGCCTTTCATCACGGTTAAAAGCGCGGTTAAATCGCCGAAAACGCGTCCGCTCTTGCCGCGCACAAGCTCCGCAATATCGGGGTTTTTCTTCTGCGGCATAATGGATGAGCCGGTTGAAAACGCGTCGTCAAGCTCAATGAATTTGAATTCCCAGCTGCACCACATAATGATTTCCTCGGAGAAACGGGAAAGGTGCACCATAATAATTGAAAGGTCAGCCGCAAGCTCAAGGCAGAAATCGCGGTCCGAAACGCCGTCAAGCGAGTTGAGCGTAATGCCGTCAAAGCCAAGCTCCTTTGCAACCATCTCCCTGTCAAGCGGGTAAGTGGTGCCGGCAAGCGCGCCTGAGCCGAGCGGGCAGATATTCATTCTGCGCTTCGTATCTGCAAGCCTGTCCAAATCCCTGCAAAGCATTGCGGCGTAAGCCATAATATGATGAGCAAAGGTAATCGGCTGCGCGCGCTGAAGATGGGTGTAGCCCGGCATAATGGCGTCCGCGTTTTCCTCCGCCTTTTTGCAGATAACCTCAATCAGCTCTTTAAGCTTGCCCTCAAGCTCCTCAATCTCCTTGCGAAGCGTAAGGCGAATATCAAGCGCAACCTGGTCGTTCCTGCTCCTTGCGGTGTGCAGGCGCTTGCCGGTGTCGCCGAGCCTTGCGGTCAGCTCGCCCTCAACGAAGGTGTGAATATCCTCAGCAGCCATATCAATCTGAAGCGAGTCGCTTTTAATATCGTCAAGAATTTTGCCAAGCTCTGCAATGATCTTTTCGCTCTCGCTTTTTGCAATAATTCCCTGAGCGCCAAGCATTCCCGCATGTGCAATGCTGCCTCTTATGTCCTCCTCAAACATCCTGCTGTCAAAGCTGATAGAGGAATTAAAATCGTTTGTTTCCTTGGCAAGCTCTTTCTTAAACCTGCCCTTCCAAAGTTGAGCCATTGTCAGTCCTCTTTAATAGTCGCAGGGGCGGATATTATCCGCCCGCTAAGTATTTACTCGTTATTGTTCCTTTGAGCGTCAAGCATTGCCTTAACCTTTATTGAAAGGCCGAAGAGGTTGATGAAGCCTGCGGAATCAGCCTGATTGTAAGCGCCGCCGTCCTCGCCGAAGGAAGCGATGTTCTCATCATAAAGGCTGAACGGTGAGGTAACGCCCGCGTTAATGATATTGCCCTTGTAAAGCTTCAGCTTAACGTCACCCGTGCAGGTTTCCTGTGTTTTGTCAACGAAAGCGGAAAGCGCCTCGCGCAGGGGAGTGAACCATAAGCCGTTATATACAAGCTCGCCGAATTTCTGGGAAACGAGCTTCTTGTAGTGAGAAGTCTCGCGGTCAAGGGTGAGCATCTCAAGCAGCTCGTGAGCTTTGTAAAGAATTGCGCCGCCCGGGGTCTCGTAAACGCCGCGGCTCTTCATACCAACGAGGCGGTTTTCAACGATGTCAAGCAGACCGATGCCGTTTGCGCCGCCGAGCTCGTTGAGCTTTTCAACGATTGCAAGCGGCTTCATTTCAACTCCGTCAATCGCGGTGGGCACGCCCTTTTCAAAATGAATTGAAACGTAGGTCGGCTCGTCCGGCGCCTGCTCGGGAGCAACGCCCAGCTCAAGGAAGCCCTCCTTAAGATACTGCGGCTCGTTTGCAGGGTCCTCAAGGTCAAGCCCCTCGTGCGAAAGATGCCAAACGTTCTTATCCTTTGAATAGTTCGTTTCACGGTTAATCTTAAGCGGAATATTGTGTGCCTCCGCATATTCGATTTCCTCTTCACGGGATTTGATATCCCAGATACGCCAGGGGGCGATGATTTCCATTTCGGGCGCAAATGCCTTTAAGGTCAGCTCAAAGCGAACCTGGTCGTTGCCCTTGCCGGTGCAGCCGTGGCAGATAGCGTCAGCGCCTTCCTTAAGTGCAATTTCAGCAAGACCCTTTGCAATGCAGGGGCGTGCGTGAGAGGTGCCGAGAAGGTACGTTTCGTAATCTGCGCCCGCCTTTAAGCAGGGGAAGATGTAATCCTCAACGTATTCATCCTTGAGGTCAAGCACATAGAGCTTTGAAGCGCCCGTTGCAATTGCCTTTTCCTCAAGTCCGTCAAGCTCGGTGCCCTGACCGACGTCGCCGGATACGGCAATAACCTCGCAGTTATTATAGTTTTCCTTTAACCACGGAATGATAATTGAAGTGTCCAGCCCGCCGCTGTATGCAAGCACAACCTTTTTGATTTCCTTAGCCATTTTGAATACCTCCGATATAATATGTATTAATATATGATTTTATGAAAAATTCTGAACTGCTAATCATTATATATGCCCGTTTCGGCATAGTCAAGCAAAATGTATAAATTTGTATAAACATACAAAAACAGCGAATAATCAATGAATATTATGTATATTTTTGCAATGCAGAGACCCGACAAATTGGGATTTATAGAGCTAAATGTTTGCTAACGCAAACGCTAAATTGCTTTGCAGCTAAATAACAACGTTGCTAAATTCGGCTAACGCCGAGCTGATTAGCGTTGACCTTCGGTCAACCTTTCGCTTGCCGCAGGCAAATTTAGCTACCGCAGGTAATTTAGTATAATCAAAGATTATATTTAGCTATACAAACTCCGATTTATAAACCAACAAAAAAGGTGTATGAGAAAACTCATACACCTTTAATATTGCCTCTGTGTTTATGCTATATTTAATGAGTAATATTTTATCAATGGGGCAATTGCGCCCTGTTGATTTTAATGCATAGCTGCTTTCGGCTGCGAAAATCGGCTCAACAGTTGGTCAGGCTGCTCGGTTTTTTAATGACAAAAGCTTCTTAATGCAAATTCCAAAGGAGGAATGAAACCAAATGAAAGTAACAAAAAGCAAAAGATTATTGGCTGTTCTTCTTTCTGTTGTTATGGTTCTCACTGCAATTATGTGCGTTCCGTTCGTTTCATACGGCGCAACAACCGCTCAGCTTGAAACCCTTATAACCAATTATGAGAACAGGCTTAATCAAACAAAAAGGATTTACACAAATCTTGCCGCTTCTTATCAGGCATATTATAACGCTTACACCACGCTCGTTTCCTACGAAGCGGGTCAGCCCGGTTATTCGCCTGAAGCTATAGACACGGTTTATGATAATCTTCTTACTGAGTATAATAATATGACTGTATTCACAGGCTATAAGGGCACGGGCACCGCAGCCTTCGGCTCTGCTGCAACTCAGCCGAGCGGTTATACAAACCTGCTTTATGCTGACGGCTCTTCCGATACCGGCTTCAGCTTCAGCTTCAAGAATATTGCAGGCACCTCTGTAGTTGCGGAATACGGCTATTATGCAGATTTCTATTATCCTGCAACCGTTCTGCTTTATGACGGAACGACGGCTTCCATGCCCGTTCTTTCCGGTCTTATTAACAGCGACGGCAGATATAACGTTTATGCTTGGAGAAATTATACCGATTCCGATTACTTTGAACTTCGTAATAACTGGTACGGCTATGCAGACGGCTTCGTTTGGGCGGATTCAGACAGCCTTAATTCTGATCTGGGCGATCCTGTAACCCTTGGCTACAGCACCACGACAAGCGGCACAAACGTGCTTGTTGATAACAAGAACACAATGCGCTGCTTCTCAAATATTCTTTACTATACCGGCACGCCGACCGACACCGTTACTACTTATGATTCACTGACCTGGTATAACCAGCAGGATCATGACAGCAAAATCGCGTCCGGCACTTATTCTCAGACGATTAAGGTTATTAACTATAAGCAGCTTCTTGACGCGGTTTCGGGCAAGAAGATTGACGTTACAACGGCAACATACGAATCTGCGCTTGCATATTGCCAGGCTATGGATACCGCAACAAGCCTTGACCCGAACTCATATTTCATAGGCTATGACGGCACCGTTCCCTGTAAAAATGCAATTGAAAGCGCGGTAAGCGGCATTGCAACAGCGTATGCAGGCATAACCTCAACCTCTGATTTTGCTTCATACAGAACCTTTGCAAGACTGTATGCGAATTATTCAGCCGTTGATAACACCAGCGGTTATTACACTGCAGAGTCCTTTGCAAACTTCTCAACGGCAGTTTCCAATGCTGCAGGCATTTTACAGGAAATCGGCGCAAGAACAAGAAGAATGACCTCTGCGGCTTCAGATCTTGCAACCCTTCAGGCTGCTTATGCCGCTCTTGAAAAGACCGCTGAGTATATTGACGATACGGATATGCAGATGTATATCACGGAGTTCAATTCACTCAATGCAGGTAACTATACCACTGCAAGCTATAATGCGCTTCAGTCCGCAATCAATGCAGCAATTGCCGCTTGCTATAATGACGGCAACTTTGCTTCGGGCATCAAGCTCCTTGCAGACGTTCCTGCAGACGTAACCACTTATAACACGCATCTCGGCAATATCACAACCGCTTTCCAGAATCTGGTATCAACCGCAACAGAGGACGACCTCTATCAGGAAACGGGCATCGTAACAATCGGCGGTCCGATTTACGTTCACGGCTCTTATACGGGCACAACTCCTAACCGTACTTCGGGCGACAGCAGCACCGTATCTCATACATACGACTTTGATTATATGATGAACGGCGGCACGACGAAGTATGTTTCCGACGGCACCTTGCCTACCCATACAACCGATAGCTTAACGGGCGAGTTCAAAACAGAGGTAACCTTCCCCGTGGGCTACAGCCTTATCGGCATCACCGCTTATGACGAGGCGGGCACGGAATTAACAAATTCCTCGCTCAGCGTTGTTGACGGCGTGCTTACCGGCTCGTTCGATTTCACGGGCAGCGACCTTGCTACCCTTACTCAGGCGGACGGCAACACCACCCAGAATAATTACGTAACCCTTAAGTTTGCGCTTGATGATGATAACGACGGCGTTGCAGACGTAACCGAAACGCACCGAGTTGCAGTTAAGCAGAACCCCGTTGCAACCCATGCAATCGTTTATTCAGAGGGTTATAATGGTACTATAAATCCGAAAATCCGTGTAATAAACTATGAAGCGCTTGCAGTTGGCTCCTACGGCCTTCTCGGTGACAGCAGAGATGCATCGTGGGATAGCGAAAGCGGCACAAATGCAAACAGCGGCTACGTTAACTGGTGGTTTATGTATGCGCCTAACAGCTCTGAAAAGGACGCTTACGATAATAAGGTTGACGGCTTGACCGAAAATCAGCTTTCGGTTGATAAGGTTGCAGGTTATTACGGCTCTGCAAACAAAAGCGTATCAAGCACGCATACCGTAACGGTTAATTCCGCAACTGCTTATTACTATCTTGATTTAAGTGCTCCCACGGATTCTCTTCCCGAGGGCATCGGCTATAATAGCTCCACAAGTAAGTATTATTTCAGAATTTTCGTCGGCAACCTTTATAACAGCAAGGTTACTGATGCTTCTAACATTTCTTGCGAAACTCACGAGCTTACTTCAGGCTCGAACGTTTTCAGCGCATCGATTGATAACACTTTAACTGCAAATAATGCCTTTGCAAACAATGCTGCAACCACCGGCTATGCAACGATTAGCTTCACAGGCTCGGTAGGCACGCTTACAGGCTCATATAAGTTAAGCTATTATCAGACTGCTTCTAATAAGCCAACAGGCGGTCGCGGTATCATCAATATGCCGTTCACGGTAGTTGTTGTTAACAAGTCTGCCGTTCGCACGGTTTATGATAATTATATTGCAATGGGTCTTGATTCCCGCTGCTACACCGCTGCAAGCTGGGCAACCTATCAAACCGCGCTTAACGCTGCAGAAAACTATCTTAATAACTATCAGTCAAACGCTAATGAATCCACTCTCGTTACTGCAATGAATAATGCATATAACGGTCTGGAGCTCAGCGAAACAAAGTCAGTTCATAATTTCACAAGCGTTGTAACTGCTCCCACCTGCACAACAACGGGTATCACAACCTACACCTGCACGCGCTGCGGCTACAGCTACACTGCATTCCCGCTTTCAGCTCTCGGCCACGATTGGGTTTATGCCTCAAATAACGATGGCTCAACCCACACCAAGTCCTGCTCAAGAGCAGCAACCTGCGGCACTGCGGCAGCAAGTGAAAATTGCGTTGATGATAATGCGGACGGCAATTGCGATCTTTGCGGTCAGTCCCTTAAGGACCCTGCAGATTTCGCAGACTTCAATGCAGTTAAGACTCAGATTGAAGCCGCTCTTGCAAGCGCTATGAACGGCACTGATAAGCACAGCGCAACCGGTCTTAACAATCTTAACACAGCTCTTGCGGCTGCATCCTATTATAACTATACGGATAATCAGCAGAGCAAGGTAACAGAGGATTATCAGACCGCTGTTAATAATCAGACAACCGCTCTTCAGGCAGCGCTTAATGCATTCATTGCAGATACGGACGGCTCAAGCGTTTATGAAGCGTTTGCTAAGAACGTTGCAACCCTTAATGCGGACGCTATGGATATCGCAACGGTTCAGGCTGCACTTTCAGGTGTTGAAATTGAAGCGGGCACGGTAACTGTTAACGGCGTTGCAGGCTATCCTGCTTACAATTTTGATGCTTATATCGCTGAGTATCAGACTCAGATGAACACCGAGGAAAATTATATTCCTTATACCGTAACTGTTATTACGGCTTCAAATTCAACGCTTTATGTTGTTGATAACGGCGATGGCAGCTTCTCCTACACTGATGATGGCACAGAGGCAACCGACTTCCATTACGGCGATGAGATTACTCTTGCAAATCCGAACGTTGATGCTTCAAGCGATTTCGCTTGCTCATGGGCAGTAAGCGCACAGCCGCAGAGTGCGGTCAGCGCTTCCGCTTCAAGGCACGTTACTTATGCTAACACCTTCACCTTCAACGTAAGGGGCGCAATGACAATCACAACGGGTAACTCAAGAACGGACGGCAGCTATCAGATTGTCTTCAAGCAGTCGTTAAGAGGCGCTAAAACCGATAAGATTCTTGATGTTCAGTATGTAAATGCAGGCAGCCCCTTCGCCTTCACAAAGGCAGTTCTGCCTACAAGCGTTGCATTCCATACAAAGGATAACGCTCCGTTCTCGGTTTCTTACGATAACGGCACAACCACGACCAAGCTCAGCGGCACAAGCTTCACACCTACGGGTGATTGCGTAGTTTACGTAAACTATTCAAGCACAAACTCAGATGTTTATGCTATAAACTACACAACCTCTGATGATGATTATGATTACATTGAAGCTGCGTTTAATGAATCCGTAACCTTAACGGATGATAATGCGGTTGCATTTGTAACCTACGTTGACGATGATCCTGAGGGTGAAATCAAGTCAGTGCTTTGCTATGGCACGTCATACACCTTCTTCGCTTACCAGGATATGGATATCTATGCAGTAAGCAGCATTGATGAGGTTGTAAGCGTAAGCGTATGCTCAGCTCCTATTATTGACAGGAAGAATAATAATAAAACATATCTTGTCGGCGGCTTTGCATTGCCTGATGATTGCACCGTTCAGAGCTACGGCTTCGTTATGAATGCTTATGAACCGGAGCCTGAGCATCTTTCACTTGCAGATCTTGTTAACGACGGCGAGGATTTAATCGTTAACCTCACAAGCTCCAACTGCACGAACGTTGGTCAGAGGGGCAATCAGTTCTCGGTTAAATTCAATTCGGTTGCTATGTATAATCCGAGCTACGTTGCTTACGTAATTTATACTGACGGCAACGGCGATACGCAGTATGCATATTCTGAAATTATTATGAACGCAGACTTTTCATAAGGAGGGATTGAATATGAGCAAATTTAATTATCAGGAACCTGAAATGAAAATCCGTAAGTATTCACTTCCCTTGGATGAATACATCACCACCTCAAATATGGGCTCGGGCGATGACCTTGGCGACGGTGATGATCACGGCGATATCTTCGGATAATAATTAAAATCGAAAGGCTGGGCATTTGCTCAGCCTTTTGTTTGCGGGGCTATTATAATGATTAAAATATTTAAAAGAAAAAATAAAGGGGATTTATATTCCGAAATAGAGCGCTATATTTCGCAAAACTATGCCGCAGAGCCGAAAGCGTTCGCCGCGCCTAAGGCAGCAAAGGGGAGACCGCCGAAGGCAGTCGGAAATGCAATGCCCTTGCCGCCCGCTGCCGAGCCGATGTATGAGGCGTCCGCAATTCCTCTTGCAGATGCTGAGTGTTGCTATGATGCCTCGGATTTTTTTGACGGCAACAGCTTTATGCTTGATGAAAGCTTTTCCGAAATGCTGCTTCGAAAAATTGACGAGCGCGGTATGACGGACAGCGAGTGCTATAAGCGCGCCAATATTGACAGGCGCCTTTTCTCCAAAATCCGCTCAAATCCCGAATATAAGCCCTCAAAGCAAACCGTGCTTTCCTTTGCAATTGCGCTTGAGCTTTCACTTGAGGAGGCGCAGGAGCTGCTTATGAAGGCGGGCTATGCGCTCTCCCACAGCAGCAAGGCGGACGTTATCGTGGAATATTTTATCAAGCAGCGCAGATACGATATCTTTGAAATCAACGACGCCCTCTATTCCTTTGACCAGCCGCTGCTTGGGTGAGACAAATTGAAAATTGTCGCGCAGAGCGCGAAGTGGTCACTATCTCGACAAACTCAGATTTGTCGCTTCCCGGGCGACCAAATTTGCTTCATAGCCTCCTATAATGTGCTTGTAAGGTGAAAACACCAAAGCATATTAAGGAGGCTTTTATTATGAAAAAGGAAATCAAAAACACAAGGGAAAGCAACATAACGGAGCTCGTTTTTATTCTGGACAGAAGCGGTTCAATGGGCGGCTTGGAGCAGGATACAATCGGCGGCTTCAATTCGCTGATTGAAAAGCAGAAGGCGCAGGAGGGCGAATGCTATGTTACAACCGTGCTCTTTGATAACGAGCTTGAGGTTCTGCACGACAGAGTGCCTCTTTCCGAAATCAAGCCCCTCACGGGCGAGGATTATTGGGTTCGCGGCTGCACGGCGCTGATTGATGCAATCGGCACTGAGCTTGACCATATCGGCAAAATCCACCGCTATGCCCGCAGGGAGGACGTGCCTGCAAACACGATGTTCGTAATTATCACAGACGGGCAGGAAAACGCAAGCCGCAGGTATTCGAGCAGGGAGGTTAAGAAAAGCATTGAAAAGCACAAGGAGGCTGACGGCTGGGAGTTCGTCTTCATAGGCGCGAATATTGACGCGGTTGAAACTGCAAAGCATTTCGGAATTGATGAGGAAAGAGCCGTTAATTACCGCGCAGACCGCAGGGGAACAAAAGTCGTTTATGAAGCCGTTGCAAGCGCTGTAGGCTCCGTCAGAAAATGCGCTCCGCTTCAGGCTGACTGGTGCGATGAAATTAAATCGGATTATAATTCGCGCAGGTAATCAAGCTTCTGCCCCCGCGCCTTTAAAGGCACGGGGGTTGTAAATTTATGCAGAGTTAGTTGTACCTAATTTTTTTATCGTTTTTCTGCTGCCTGCATTTATGCAATGCATTTTTCGGAAAATTCTGAATATTTCCGTACAAAATGAATATATATTCCAAATATTCATTTTTGATTTTTTTGCATATTGTTCAAATTCCTATTGAAAAATTCTTTAATTTAGTATATTATATATATATTATGATTATTTTTAAGAATCATTAATTATATTGGAGAAGGGAAATATGAATTCTAAAACATTATTGTATATTATTAAGCGCATACTGCTTGCAATATTTACGGTGTGGGTTGTTATCACCGTAACCTTTTTCGTAATGCATGCGGTTCCCGGCGGTCCGTTCGTCGGAGAAAAGGCAACCACTCCTGCCGTGCAGGCTGCAATGGAGGCTAAGTACGGTCTCGATAAACCGCTCTTCGAGCAGTACACTACATATCTTAAGGATATCGTAACCAAGTTCGATTTCGGTCCCTCGTTAAAGCAGAGGGGCAGAATGGTCGTTGATATCATATTTGACGGTATGAAAACCTCGTTAAAGCTCGGCTTAATCGCTGCCGCACTTTCAACCTTAGTAGGCGTAGTTCTCGGCGCAATTGCAGCGCTCAAGAGAAATAAGCTGATTGACCGCGTTATTATGGTAATCACAACAGCCTTCGTTTCAATGCCGTCCTTCATAATGGGCTCGCTTTTGCTGGCGCTGTTTGCAATAAAGCTTAAGCTTCTGCCCGCAAACGGCGCAACCCCCGCGGGTCTGGTTCTGCCGGTTGTAACCCTGGCGCTTTATCCGATGGCGTATATCACCCGTTTAACAAGGTCCTCAATGCTTGACGTTCTCGGGCAGGATTACATCAGAACGGCAAAGGCAAAGGGCGTTTCCGGAAAGCAGATTATTTTCCGCCACGCGCTTAAAAATTCACTTATTCCGGTTCTCACTTATCTGGGTCCGATGCTTGCGTATATCGTAACGGGCTCGCTCGTAGTTGAGCAGATTTTCGCAGTTCCCGGCATCGGGCGCGCGTTCGTAAGCTCAATCACAAACCGTGATTATCCCATGATTATGGGCACAACCATTATATTGGCTGCATTGATTGTTATTATGAATTTGGTAACCGATATTCTCTATAAGGTTGTTGACCCGAGAATTACACTTGAGTAACGGAGTAAGATGATGAAAAAGAAGAAATTTACCTTTCATGTTGATTTAGATATGTTTAATCCGGCTTCGGAAAAGGATAAGGAATATCTGGTGCAAATGCGCCCGTCCTCAACCTTTTTTAAAGACGGCGTTAAGCGCTTTTGTAAAAACAAGGTTGCGCTTGTCAGCCTTATCGTAATCGTTGCCATCACGGTTATCAGCATCGTTGTGCCGTCGTTCTGGCCGTATTCTTATGAAAACCAGCTCGGCGTAACGGCGGGTGCTTCCGTTGATGCTTCGTATAATAATCTCAAGCCGTTTCAATACGGCGCAACGGAGCAGAAAATGATTGAAAACGGGGAAAAGGTGTTTCCCCACATTTTCGGCACGGACGCCGCAGGCAGAGATTATTTTATCAGAGTTATTTACGGCACCAGAGTTTCGCTTGCAGTCGGCTTCTTTGCCAGCATAATCGTGCTGCTTATAGGCACGCTGATCGGCTCAATATCGGGCTATTTCGGCGGCAAGGTGGATTTGATTATAATGCGCTTTGTCGATATCATTTATTCTCTGCCCGATATGCTTATGGTTATCCTGCTTTCAACGGTGCTTAAGCTAACGCTCACCCCGAAAATTGAAGGCACGGCGCTTGCGCGAATAGGTGCGAATATCATCAGCCTTTTCGTAGTTTTCGCCCTGCTTTATTGGGTTAGTATGTCAAGGCTTATCCGCGGCCAGATTCTCTCTCTCAGAGAGCAGGAATACGTGCTTTCCGCTCAGGTAACGGGCGCTAAGGGCAAGTGGATAATTATTAAACACCTTATTCCTAACTGCATCAGCGTTGTTATCATTTCCGCAGCGCTCCAGATTCCTTCCGCAATCTTCACGGAAAGCTATCTTTCCTTCCTCGGCCTCGGTGTTAATGCGCCTATGCCGTCACTCGGCTCGCTTGCATCTCAGGCGCTCAACGGCTTAACCAGCTATCCTTACAGATTGGTTATTCCCGCAATCGTTATTTCGTTAATCGTTTTAAGTCTTAATCTTTTCGGCGACGGTCTTCGCGATGCGTTCGACCCGAAGCTTAACAGTTAAGGAGGGCGGGATATATGGCACTTTTAGAAGTAAAAAACCTGCGAACCTCCTTCTTCACAGATGCGGGTGAGGTCAGGGCTGTTAACGACGTTTCCTTCTCTCTTGACAGGGGCAAGGTTCTCGGCATCGTTGGCGAATCGGGCTCGGGTAAATCCGTAACCGCATATTCAGTTATGCAGATTCTGGCTGAAACCGGCAAAATTGTTGACGGTTCCATTAAGCTTGACGGGCAGGAGCTCGTCGGCGCGGGCGAAAAGGTTATGAAAACCGTCAGGGGAAATAAGATATCCATTATTTTCCAGGACCCTATGACCTCGCTTAACCCTACCTACACGGTCGGCAATCAGCTTATGGAAGCAATTATGCTTCATACAAACAGAAACAGAAAAGAAGCTTATGACAGAGCTGTTGAAATGATCAGGCTTGTTAATATCAATGAGCCGGAAAAGAGAATGAAGCAGTATCCGTTTGAGCTTTCGGGCGGTATGCGCCAGAGAGCAATGATTGCTATGGCGCTTGCGTGTGAGCCCGATATCCTTATCGCGGATGAGCCCACCACCGCGCTTGACGTAACAATTCAGGCGCAGATTCTTGAGCTTATGGGCGATCTGCAAAAAGAGCTCGGCATGGCAATTATAATGATTACTCACGATTTGGGCGTTGTTGCTCAGATGTGTGATGAAATCATCGTTATGTATGCGGGCTCAATCTGTGAGCAGGGCACTGCTGATGAGATTTTCTACAACCCCTGCCACGAATACACAAAGGGTCTTCTCAATTCTATCCCGACCGCGGATACGGCGGGAAAGAAGCTCAATCCGATTACGGGCACGCCGATTGACCTTTTGAATATGCCCAAGGGCTGTCCTTTTGCACCAAGATGCAAAAACGCAATGAAAATCTGCATTGATCATCCTGCAGAGCGTATGGTGATTAATGAAAACCACTCCGCAACCTGCTGGATGAATATTAAAAAGCAGCTTGACAGCGGCGAGCTTGTAATTGATGAGGAAGGTGGTGATTCGGATGAGTGATAACCATCCCCTTATTGAGGTCAAAAATTTAAAAGAGTATTTCAATGTTAACACGGGGCTCTTCCGTTCAAAGCCGTTAAAGGCTGTTGATGACGTTTCCTTTGCAATTAACAAGGGCGAAACGCTCGGCTTGGTTGGCGAATCGGGCTGCGGTAAAACCACCGTCGGCAGAACCATTCTTCATCTTTATAAGCCCACGGGCGGCGAGGTTTGGTATGACGGAAAGCTCATCAAATCCCGCAGTGACATCAAGGAATTCAGGAAAAAAGCAACGATGGTTTTCCAGGACCCGTATTCATCTCTTAACCCGAGAATGACGGTTTCCGATATCATCGGAGAGCCGCTTGACGTTCATAAGCTTTATTCCAATAAAAAGGAAAGGGAGGAAAAAATCCTCCAGTTTATGGATTACGTAGGTCTGAACAGTGAGCACGCTTCCCGTTATGCTCACGAATTTTCAGGCGGTCAGAGGCAGAGAATCGGCATTGCCCGTTCGCTTGCCGTTAACCCCGATTTCATCGTTTGCGATGAGCCTGTTTCCGCGCTTGACGTTTCAATCCAGGCGCAGGTTATTAATATGTTTGATGATCTTCAGGAAAAGCTTGGGCTCACCTATCTCTTCATTGCTCACGATTTGCTTGTCGTTCGCCATATTTCGGACCGTATAGCAGTTATGTATCTCGGCCATATGGTTGAGCTTGCGGATGCCGATGAGATTTATAATCATCCGCTGCATCCTTATTCAAAATCCCTGCTTTCCGCGGTTCCCGTTCCGGATCCGAAGATTGCAAGGGCAAACAAGCGCATCGTGCTCACGGGCGATATTCCAAGCCCGCTTAATGCACCCTCAGGTTGCCCGTTCAGAACCCGCTGCCAGTATGCAACGGATGCCTGTGCGGAAAGTATGCCCGAATTCAAGGAAATTGAAAAGGGTCACTTCGTTGCCTGCCATAGGGTTGCAGAAATCAACGATTAGTGCTATAATATGATTGAAACTATGTGAATCAGCACGGGAAACCGTGCAAAAAAATAAATATTTATTTTTAAGAAAGGATTGATTCAAAATGAAAACCAAAAAGATTATCGCTATCGTTTTGGCACTTGCTTTAGTTTTCAGCTTGGCAGCTTGCTCAAACGGCGGCGGTAACACAGGCGCTGATAAGTCATCAATTTCAGTATGTCTTGCAACAGAGCCTGACACCATTGACCCTGCTCTTAACTCAGCAGTTGACGGCGCTACAATGCTTGCTCACCTGTTCTCAGGTCTTGCAAAGTGGCAGCAGGATGCAAACGGCAATCTTGAGATTGTTGCTGATGCAGCGCAGGAACTTGTTGAAGGTGTTGAGAATGAGGACGGAACCGTTACTTATACTTACACCCTCAGAGACGGCCTTGTTTGGTCTGACGGTCAGCCTGTTACAGCTTCTGACTTCGTATTTGCATGGCAGAGAGCTGCTTCAACAGAGCTTGCTGCTGACTACGGTTATATGTTTGACGTAGTAGACGGTTATGCAGATATCTGGGAAACCGATGCTGACGAAAACTATGTAAATCCCGATGCTCAGCTTAACGTTCAGGCTCCTGATGACAAGACTATCGTTGTTACTCTTACAAACGCAGTTAGCTACTGGAATGAGCTTCTTGCTTTCCCGACCTACTTCCCGGTACGCGAGGACGTAGTTGCTAACGAATCTTGGGCTACTGATCCTGCAACTTATGTTTGCAACGGTATGTACACCATCGAGTCTTGGGATCATAACTCACTCATCACTCTTAAGAAGAACCCGAACCATCCGGATGCTGCTTCAGTAACGATGGAAACCATCAAGTTCTATCTTTCAGATGATGCTAACAACCAGCTTACAAACTTCAAGAACGGCGATTGGCTTCTTATTGACGACGTTCCTACGAACGAAATCGCTAACCTGAAGACTGAATATCCTGATGAATTCTTCAATGTTGGCCAGATCGGTACATACTATGTATGCTGGAACATCAACGAGGAAATTCTTCCTGCAGGTTCAACCCTTACCGGCGTTGAGGCTGAAAATGCAAGAGCTGAAATCAGAAATGCTCTCGCTCTTCTTATCGACCGTAACTATATCGTTGATGAGATTGCACAGGGCGGCCAGATTCCTGCTTCTTCATTCGTTGCTATGGGCCTTACAGATGCTGACGGTTCTCAGTTCTATGAGAACACCGGCGTAAGCACTGAATTCACAGGCTACTTTGATACTTCTGCTGATGCTCTTGAGGCTAACTTCAACTCAGCTGTTGAAACCCTTAAGAAGTATTACACCTATGATGAGGCTACCGGCAAGTTCACAGATTTCCCGGCTATCACTTATCTCTACAACACTTCCGAAGGCCATCAGGCTATCGGCGAATACATCCAGTCCGCATTTGCTAATGTTGGTATCAACATGAGCATGGAGAACCAGGAATGGGCTACCTTCCTTAATACACGTAAGGACGGCGATTACACAGTAGCTCGTAACGGTTGGCTTGCAGACTACAATGATCCGATTTCCTTCCTTGATATGTGGACCACCAATTCAGGTAACAACGATATCCAGTATGGTAAGGGCGCTCATAAGGATGTTAAGGCTTATAGCTTAGACCTCACTTCTTTCGGCTATGATATTAAGGTTGAAAACGGCACATGGGCTGAAACCTATGATGTTCTTATTTCAACAATTAAGTCATGCACAGATAAGGATGTTCGTTACAAGCTTATGCACGTTGCAGAGGATATGCTTATGTCAACCGGCGCTATTACGCCTATCTATTATTATACTGATCTTTATATGCTTGATTCTTCAGTTCAGGGCTTCTTCTCCAACCCGCTTGGATATAAGTACTTTATGTATTGCACATATGCTGACTAATTTGAAGCTTATAAAATTATCTCAGTAAAATAACATCGGCACCCGAGGGAAACCTCGGGTGTTTTTTTTGCATTGGCTCTCCGTTTTTTGCTCATAATTATTGCAATTACCTCCGCATTATGATAAAATATTTTTATAAATTTATTTAAGGGGTTTTGAATATGAAAATAGCACTTGAATATGCTTCCGAGGAAAAGTTTAACGTTAAGCGTCAAACTGAGTATGCGGTTAAGGGCATAACAAAAATCGTAAATAAAATCGGTCCCCGCAAGCCCGGCTCACCTGAGGAGCACCGCGCTCAGCAGTGGTTTGAAAAGGATATGAAGAATTATTGCGAGGATACGAAGATTGAGGAATTCACGCTTCACCGTCAGGGCTTTATGGGCTTCATTCCGTTCACGGTTTGCTGTGGCGTTATCAGCGTTTTCCTCAACTGGTTTGTTAGCCCGATTGCAGCGTTTATTCTCTGCATTCTTGCTTTCATCCCGCTTGTATTTGAATTCTTGATGTATAAGCAGTTTGATGATTTTCTTTTCCCGAAGCAGACCTCGCATAATATGATTGCAACAAGAAAGCCGTCAGGCGAGGTTAAGAAAAGGTTTATAATGATTGGCCATTCCGATTCTCAGTTTGAGTGGCCTATCAACTATTTAATCGGCGGTCTGCAGGCAAAGCTTTTTGTTGAAATTCCCGCTGTTGTAGGTCTCGTTATTCAAACGATTTTCGCGCTCGTTTGCATCATCGTTGCGAAGGGCGGCGCTGCAAACACAATCACAAGCGCAAGATGGTTCTTCATCCTGTTCTTCGTGGTTTCAATCGTTTTCATTCCGTTTGAAATTTCCTTCATCTTCTTCCAGAGCTGGACGAAGTCCGTGCCCGGCGCTTCCGATAATCTTTCCGGCTGCTACGTTGGTATGGCAACGATTAAGGCGCTTGCAGAGGCAGGCATCCGCTTTGAAAACACAGAGGTTGTTATGATTTGCTCAGGCTCAGAGGAGGCAGGTCTTCGCGGCTCAAAGGCTTATTCAAAGGCACACGAGCAGGAGCTCAAGGATATACCGACTGTTGTTGTTGCGCTTGATACCTTCCGCGATCTTGAGGATATGGCGGTTTATGACCGCGACCTTTCAGGCACGCTTCAGCATCATAAGGGCGTTAAGGAGCTTGTTCACGACGCGTGCGCAAACTGCGGCTTTGACGTTTCTTATGAATCAATTTATATCGGCGGCTGTGACGCTGCTCCGTTCACTCAGCGCAAAATCCCCGCAACGGGCTTTGCAGCTATGAATCCTGATCCGCCGAGGTATTATCACACAAGGCTTGATAATGTTGAAAACCTTCGCCCTGAGGCTATTGAGGCAGGTATCGGCATTATGATTGAGGCTGCTTGTATGTTTGATAAGAGCGGCGCCGAGGGCGTAACAGACTAAAAGGGCAAAATGTAAATCTTAAAAATCCGTCGTTTATCGGCGGATTTTTCTTTTATTTTATACGGCTTTATGGTATAATATTTATTTAGTATAATAAGAAATCAGGTTAAACTATGAAATTGCTTGTTATTGACGGTAACAGTATCGTTAACCGTGCGTTTTACGGCATTAAGCTGCTCACAACCAAAAAGGGCGATTACACTAATGCGATTTACGGCTTTTTGAATATCCTCTTAAAGCTGCAGGATAACTGCGCGCCGGATGCGGTTGCAATCGCGTTTGACGTTCACGCGCCAACCTTCCGCCATAAGATGTATGATGAATATAAGGCAGGGCGCCACGCTATGCCTGAGGAGCTTCGCGCTCAGATGCCCGTGCTTAAAAATCTGCTTTCGCTTCTCGGTTATAAAACCGTTGAATGCGAGGGCTGGGAGGCAGACGATATTCTCGGCACTCTTGCCGCCTCCTGCCGCAAAAACGGCGATGAATGCTTTATCGCAACGGGGGACAGGGATTCCCTTCAGCTTGCACACGATGGCGTTAAGGTGCTGCTTGCCCGCACAAAGATGGGACAGGCGGTGACGGATGTTTATGATGAAGCTGCCATTATGGAAGAGTATGGTATAACCCCTCAGGCGCTCATTCAGGTTAAGGCGCTGCAGGGCGATTCAAGCGATAATATTCCCGGCGTTGCGGGCGTGGGGCAAAAAACAGCTCTTGATTTGATTCAGCGCTTTGGCAGCCTTGATTATATTTACGAAAACCTTGATGAGATAGATATCAAAAAGGGCGTTCGCGAAAAGCTCAGCAATGATAAGGAGAAGGCTTATTTATCACTTGAGCTCGGCACAATCCGCACGGATGCGCCCGTTGATACCGCGCTTCAAAGCTATACGGTCAATTGCGAAAGCAAGCAAAAAGCAGTTTCGGAATTCGTTCGCCTTGAGCTTTTCAGCCTTATTGATAAATTCAATCTCAATGCAAATGACGCGGTTGCCGTGCAGGAGGAAGAGCCTGCCGAATTAACCCTTGAAGAGGCTGAAAGCGCTCAGCAGCTTATGGCGCTTTTTGATACGGAGGTTTACGTTTATCCGAATATTATCGAAAATGAAATCACGGATTTGTATTTTGCCTTCGGCGAAAGGGTGATTGCGGTTCGCTCCTATCAGCCGTTTTATAAGGATTTCGTTAAGGAATTCCTGCAAAGCAGCGTGATTAAATATACCTATAATTCAAAATATCTCCACCGCCTGGCGGCACAGCTCGGCGTAACCTGTTGGAACGTGCAGGGCGATTTAATGCTTTCGGCATATCTCCTCAGCCCGTCGGACAGTAAGTATGATATTGAGCAGCTCTGTTTGGAATACGGCGTATCCCTGCCGGCTTATCAGAATGAGCTCGGCAGCGAGGATAAATGCGTTTCCTATGCCGCGGTGCTTGCGCCGCTGTTTGAAAAAACGAATGAAAAGCTCAAGGAGGCGGAGCAGCTTCGCCTGCTGTTTGATATAGAGCTTCCGCTTGCCCGCGTGCTTGCAAAAATGGAAGTTGAGGGCTTTGAGGTGGACAGGCAGGGCATAGAGAATTTCGGCACTAAGCTTTCCGCAAGAATTAAGGAGCTTACCGCAGAGATTTACAGCCTTGTGGGGCACGAGTTTAATATTAATTCCCCAAAGCAGCTCGGCGTCGTGCTCTTTGAGGAAATGATGATTCCGACGAAAAAGAAAACCAAAAGCGGTTATTCAACAAAGGCGGAGGTGCTGGAGGAGCTTGCTCCCGATTATCCCATCGTTTCGCTCATTCTGGAATACCGCAGCCTTTCAAAGCTCAATTCAACCTATTGCGAGGGGCTCTTAAAGGTTATCGCGCCGGACGGCAGAATTCACACCTCGTTCAATCAGGTAGAAACCCGCACGGGCAGAATTTCCTCGCTTGAGCCGAATTTGCAGAATATCCCGATACGCACGGAGCTCGGCAGGGAAATGCGAAAATTTTTCGTTGCGGGCGAGGGCAAGCTGCTGATTGATGCGGATTACAGCCAGATTGAGCTGCGCGTGCTTGCCGATTTGGCAGACGATGAAGCGATGATTTCCGCCTTCAATAATGGCGAGGATATTCACCGCACCACCGCGGCGCAGGTGTTCAATCTTCCTCCCGATATGGTAACGCCGCTGCTGCGTTCAAGGGCAAAGGCGGTTAATTTCGGCATCGTTTACGGCATCGGCGCCTTCAGCCTTGCAAAGGATATCGGAGTAACCAATAAAGAGGCAAAGGCTTATATTGACGGCTATTTGCAGCATTTTTCGGGCGTTGCCTCATATATGAATAAAATGATTGAAACGGCTAAGGATAAGGGCTATTCGGAAACCCTGTTCCACCGCCGCCGCTACCTGCCGGAGCTTGCCTCAAGCAATCATATGCTCCGCGCTTTCGGCGAGCGCGTGGCAAGAAATATGCCGATTCAGGGCACCGCTGCGGATATAATAAAAATCGCAATGGTCAGGGTTGATAACCGCCTTGAAGCGGAGAATATGCAGGCGCGCCTGATTCTTCAGGTGCACGATGAGCTCATCGTTGAAGCCCCTGAAAACGAAGCTGAAAGGGCACTGCAGATTGTAACCGAGGAAATGGAAAACGCCTGCAACATGAAAGTAAAGCTATTAGCCGATGGAAAGATAGCCAAGGACTGGTTTTCCGCACACTAAATCGGTTATTTTTCCGTTATGCTGCGTTATAGGCAAAATTCCACTCGGTCATTTACCGTGTGTAAACTCCCGTCGATAAAATTTTACCAAAGCCTTGCCTAACGAAAAAATCCCTCGATTTCAAATATATACACTACTAAACGCTATGGAATATGTACTTGCTAAAAAAGAGAATATTGCGGATATTGCGGCGATTGAAGTGGCTTGCTTTTCAACCCCGTGGAATCCTCTCACCCTTGAGGCGGAGCTTGAAAACGATTGCTCCCACATTTTCACCGCCGTTGAAAACGGCAGGGCTGTGGGCTACGTGCTGCTCTATATCGTTGCGGGCGAGGCGGATATAGTCCGCGTTGCCGTGCTGCCCGAATACAGGCGGCAGGGCGTGGCGCGCTCACTTTTAAACCGCGCCTTTGAAAAAACGGAGGGCGCGGTTTTTCTTGACGTGCGTGAAAGCAACGCTCCCGCGATTGAGCTTTATAAATCCCTCGGCTTTGAGGATACGGGCGTTCGCAAAAACTATTATTCAAACCCAACCGAAAATGCGGTTTTAATGAAAAGGGAAAGCAAATGAATATACTCGGAATTGAATCCTCCTGCGATGAAACTGCCGCGGCAGTCGTTGAAAACGGCAGGCTTGTAAAATCGAATATCGTTGCCAGCTCGCTTGAGGAGCATAAGCTTTACGGCGGCGTCGTGCCCGAAATCGCCTCCCGCCGTCACGCGGAATGTATCAGCGCAGTGGTTGCCGAGGCTTTGGAAAAGGCTTCCTGCACCCTTGATGATATTGATGCAATCGCAGTAACCTATGCGCCGGGGCTTATCGGTGCGCTCCTCGTTGGCGTTAATTTTGCAAAGGGTCTGGCTGCCGCTTCCGGAAAGCCGCTCGTGCCCGTGCATCATCTGCGCTCGCACATTGCTTCAAATTATCTCACCTCGGACGTTGAGCCTCCGTTTCTTTGCCTCATCGTCAGCGGCGGGCATTCCCATATCGTTGCCGTGAACAGCTATACGGATTATAAGGTCATCGGCAAAACGCGGGACGACGCGGCGGGCGAGGCGCTTGATAAAGCGGGCAGAACGCTCGGGCTTCCTTATCCCGGCGGCATAAGTATAGATAAAATCAGCAAAGAGGGGAATGCGGATGCGTTCAAATTCCCGCACCCGCGCGTTGAGGGCGCACCCTATGATTTTTCCTTCAGCGGGCTTAAAACCGCGGTTATAAACACCGTGCACAACGCTCAGCAGAAGGGCGAGGATATCCCCGTTGCGGATTTGGCGGCTTCATTTCAGAAAAATGTCGTTGCCTGCTTAACCGAAAAATTAGAGGCGGTTGCTCTTGATTTCGGCTATGATAAAATCGTGCTCGCGGGCGGCGTTTCCGCAAATTCGCTCCTCCGCTCGGAATGTGAAAAAATGTGCAGGGCTCACGGCTGGGCGCTGCAGCTGCCGGAGCTTAAATACTGCGGTGATAACGGCGCAATGGTTGCCGCTCAGGGCTATTATGAATTCCTTGCGGGCACACGCGCTTCATCAAATCTGAATGCTTATGCCACGATGCCGATTGATGAGGCAGAGTTCTAATTTATATTTAGAATTGTTTACAGTTTTTATATAATATTACTATTGAACTTTCACAAATTCGTTGCTATAATATTGTTGAAATTTGCGAAGAGTTATTTTTTAGTTTTTCGTTAATTAGATATTCTACATAAAGGAGTTGTTTTTATGGAAACTACTTTCACTAAGAATCCTTCACTCCTTGCCTGGCTTGATGAGAAAATTGATTTCTTAAAGCCCGCAAAGGTTGTTTGGATTGACGGCTCAGAGGAGCAGATTGAGGCGCTTCGTGACGAGGCTGTTTCAACGGGCGAAATGTTCAGGCTTAATCAGGAGCTTCTTCCCGATTGCTATCTTCACAGAACTGCGGTAAACGACGTTGCACGCGTTGAGGCTCGCACCCTTATCTGCACAACTAAGGAAGAGGATGCAGGCCCCACAAACCACTGGATGGCTCCCGATGAGTGCCACAAGATGCTTGATGAGATTTCAAAGGGCGCTTATGAGGGCAGAACGATGTACATCATCCCTTATTCAATGGGACCCATCGGTTCTCCGCTTTCAAAGATTGGTATTGAGATTACGGATTCAATTTACGTTGTTCTTAATATGGAAATTATGACCCGCGTCGGTCAGGCAGTTCTTGATTGCCTCGGCGATGATGACGGCTGGGTTCGCGGTATGCACTGCAAGTGCGATGTTGACCCCGATAAGAGATGGATTGTTCAGTTCCCTGAGGAGAACTCAATCGTTTCCGTTAACTCCGCTTACGGCGGCAACGTGCTTCTCGGCAAAAAGTGCTTCGCGCTTCGCATCGCTTCTTACCTCGGTAAGAACGAGGGCTGGCAGGCAGAGCATATGCTCATCCTCGGCTTAACAAAGCCGGGTGAGGAAACCAAGTATATCTGCGCTGCATTCCCGTCAGCTTGCGGTAAAACAAACCTTGCAATGCTTATTCCGCCTGAGGGCTATCTCAGAAAGGGCTATAAGGTTGAGTGCGTTGGCGATGATATTTCCTGGATCAGAAAGGGCGCAGACGGCAGACTTTATGCCATCAACCCTGAAAACGGCTTCTTCGGCGTTGCTCCCGGCACAAACGAAAAGTCAAATCCGAATGCTCTTGCTGCCACCAAGAAGGGCACAATCTTCACAAACGTTTGCCATAATCTTGATAACAACACCGTTTGGTGGGAGGGTCTTGACAAGAATCCTCCGACCAACGCAATTGACTGGAAGGGCAATCCGTGGAACGGCGCAACGGCTGACCCCGAGGATAAGGGCGCTCATCCGAATTCACGTTTCACAGCACCGGCTGTTAACTGCCCCTGCCTTTCTCCCGAATTTGAAAATCCGAACGGCGTGCCGATTTCCGCATTCGTATTCGGCGGCAGACGCGCTAAGCTCACTCCACTCGTATATCAGTCAAAGAGCTGGAATAACGGCGTATTCGTTGGCTCAATTATGGGCTCTGAAACCACTGCTGCCGCAACGGGCGCAGTTGGCGTTGTTCGCCGCGACCCGATGGCTATGCTTCCGTTCTGCGGCTACAATATGGGCGATTATTGGAAGCACTGGATTGAGATTGGTGAAACTCTTGATCCCGAAAAGGCACCGAAAATCTTTAACGTTAACTGGTTCCGCAAGGATGATGAGGGCAACTTCCTGTGGCCGGGCTTCGGCGATAATCTTCGCGTTCTTGATTGGATTATTGACCGCTGCGAGGGCAAGGTTGACGCTCAGGAAACCGCAATCGGTTATCTTCCTTATGCTAAGGATATCAACCTTGAGGGTCTTGATATGACTGAGGATGACCTCAACAAGATTCTTGACGTTGATAAGGCTGCCTGGAAAGAAGAGCTCAAGGGCGTTGACGAGCTTTACGCTAAGTTTGGTGACAGACTTCCCGAGGAGCTCGCTGCAGAGCTTGCTTCCGTTAAGGCTGCGCTTAAATAATTAAACCTTTTATGCCTTCCCCTTGAGGGGAAGGGGGACCGCTTGCGGTGGATGAGGTGGAATGATTTTATATACACCTCATCAGTCGCATAAATGCGACAGCTTTTACTAGCGTAGACGCTCCCCTCTGTCACTTTGTGACATCTCCCCATTAACGGGGAGTACCTCAAGGGAAACCTGATTAATAAAATATTAAGGGCTGTCTGAATAATGACAGCCCTTATTTTGGGAGTATTATGAACTACAATCTTTTAAACGAACAGCTAAAAGCCTTAACCGACGGCGTTGACGATTTAATTTCGAATCTTGCAAACTCCTGTGCGCTGATTTATGACGCGCTGCCCGATATCAACTGGGCGGGCTTTTATCTGCTCAAAAACGGCGTGCTCGTGCTCGGTCCGTTTCAGGGCAAACCCGCCCGCACAAAAATTGAAATCGGCAGGGGAGTCTGCGGCACCGCGGTTGCAATGGATGCCGTTCAGCGCGTGGCAGACGTTCATTCCTTTGCAGGGCATATAGCGTGCGATTCCGCTTCGCGCTCGGAAATCGTCGTCCCGCTTCATAAGGACGGCAAAATCTTCGGCGTGCTTGATATAGATAGCCCAAGCCTAAACCGCTTCACCCGGCAAGACGAACAAGGCTTAATCGCAATCGCCGAAACGATTGAGGAATTGTTGAATAGATAAATGTAGGGGACGCCGACTCGGCGTCCCGCTTTCTTTATTATTATTATGCTTTTCAGTCAGGCAGCGGCTCATTCAAAGCCCAAGGCAAAGTGATGCTGTAGAAAATAATTCCAAAGTATTCTCCCTTCTGTTTATTTGGGAAACAGCCGAGAATATCATCGGGGCTTGTAATAACGGCAGAGGTAAACGCTTTATCTTTAAAATCAAATTCGTATCCGCCGTGCTCTGCAACCTTGCCGCAAACCGTGTAACACGCATCGTAGCTTATCGTGCCATCGTCATTTTGATACAAGATTGTTTCATCGGGTCGAGTAATATCAACGCCAAAGTCGTTTAGCCATTCATCAGCGCTTGGAAGAAAATCCTTTATTAGCGCGCAATAATTTCGGCAGGCAGAGCAGTCGCAAAGCGAGTGGGCTTTGTAGTATTCCCTTGTGTTTTCAATATCAACTGTAAACTTATAACTGTCTTTTTCAATTGTTTTCATTTTATCACCGATAAAAGTATATCATATAAAAAATAATAAGTATAGTCTTTTATGAGAAAACCGTTTGATTACCTAAAATCTATCTCCACCAAAAAAGGAAGAGCACCCTAAACGGGTGCTCCTTTTTTATGATTACGAGTGGAATATAACTGTTTGGCGGAGATGGCGGTGCGTCGATTATTGCTTCAATCACCGCAGGTAATACTGTGCATTACCTGAAAGTGATTTACGCAACAATCTCCTTTCCCCAAAATGCAAAAGCATTTTGGGGACCCCGATAAAAACGTTTGATTACCTAAAATCTATCTCCACCAAATAAAAGAGGCACCCGTTTGGGTGCCTTTTATTTGGTGGAGATGGCGGTAATCGAAACCGCGTCCAAAATCAGCTTGACAAGGGCTCTACGAGTGTAGTTTATCCTTTAAGTTTCCCCTCACAGGGCGATGATAAACAATCTCCCTGCTGCGGTAGGCTCTGATACCTGATGAATGCCGAGCCGCTCACTCATTCATGTTCGCCACTAAACGACGCCTGCACCAAAGCCGTGGCACTCTATGGGCAGACGAAGGCGCGCTTACGCAGCCTTAAGAACTGTACTATTATTGTCAGTTAATTTTAAAGTGTTACTTTTAAAGCGGTGCAACTCCGCTACTCGCTGACCAAGCCTCACTAACCCTGTCGAAATCCTTTCATCCCCTCGTCAAAACACACTCCGTGATTGGCAGTAATTTGCTTTGCAAATCACTTAATAATCACTCCGTATGTTTCTCCTCTCCGCAAAATTACATCAGCGTAATTTTGCGGTAATGGGTACTGATAAGCAATAAATACTTGTGATGCAAAAGGGTTGCCGAAACAATTAAGTTTTAGTTTTTGTTAATATCTTTCTTTTATCGCTCTTTCAATTGTGCGGTTGGCGTCCTTTTGCGCCTGAACTGCGCGTTTATCGTAAAGCTTTTTACCTTTACACAGCCCGATTTCAAGCTTTGCCCTGCCGTTTTTGATATATAAATTCAGCGGCACGATGCTGAGCCCCTGCTGCTGCGATTGACCGAAAAGCTTCATAATCTCGCGCTTGTGCATCAGCAGCCTCTTTTTGCGCATCGGGTCTCTGTTAAATCGGTTGCCCTGCTCGTATGGCGAAATGTGCATACCGATTGCAAACATCTCGCCGTCGTCCACACTGCAGAATGAATCCTTCAGGTTAACTCTGCCCTGGCGGATTGATTTAATCTCAGTGCCGAAAAGCTCTATCCCTGCCTCATATGTTTCAAGCACAAAATAATCGTGATAGGCTTTTTTGTTGCGGGCAATAACCTGGATGTCCTTTTGCTCAGCCAAAGCCATCACTCCTTTCTTCGCTCCTTTTCCGGCAAAAATTTCGCAAAGCTGCTTTTTTGGCGGTATTTTTATTATATAAGGCTTCTGCCCTCCAGCGCTCTGGAAAGCGTAACCTCATCCGCATATTCAAGGTCTGCGCCGACAGGCACGCCGTAAGCAAGCCTTGAAACGGTTATGCCCATCGGCTTGAGCAGACGGCTTATGTACATTGCCGTAGCCTCGCCCTCAACCGTGGGGTTCGTCGCCATAATAACCTCTTCAACAACGCCGTCGGAAAGCCTTGCAATCAGCTCCTTAATCCTGATTTGGTCGGGGCCGATATTGTCCATAGGTGAAATTGCGCCGTGCAGCACGTGGTAAGTGCCGTTGTATTCGTGCGTGCGCTCAATTGCGGCAACGTCGCGCGGGTCCTCAACAACGCAGATAACGCTTTTATCCCTCGTTTCGCTCTTGCAAATCGGGCAAAGCTCGTCGTCAGCCAAATCGCAGCAGATTTTGCACTGCTTGATTTTTGTGTGCGCGTCCGTAATTGCGTTTGCAAATTCCTGCGCCTCAGCCTTAGTCAGCCCAAGCACGTAAAATGCCATTCGCTGCGCGGTTTTATGGCCTATGCCCTGCATACGCTCAAATTGGTCTATTAAGTTTTGAAGCGGTGCTAAATTATAAGCCATTGTTTTTCCTCAATAACATTTGTGCATTGCAATTATATTTGCGCTTCGCGCAAGTTTTTAAAGTCCCGGAATATTAAGCCCACCCGTTACGGCAGAAAGCTCTCTTTCTTCCTCTTCCTCAATCTGGCGCATAGCCTCGTTGAGTGCGGCAAGCAGCATATCCTCAAGCATTTCAACATCCTCGGGGTCAACAACCTCGGGGTTAATGCCGATTGCCTTTATTTCTCTTTTGCCGCTTACGGTAACCTCAACCATACCGCCGCCCGAGGAAACAACGTAATCCTTCTCCTCAAGCTCAGCCTTTTTATTCTCAATATTTGCCTGCATCTGTTGCGCCTGTTTAAGCATTGACTGCATATTCTGCGGGCCGCCGCCCATTCCCTTTGGTAATCTTGCTTTCATTTTTTCTCCTTATCTGATGTCAATATTTATATTTCCCTGCGCCTTTGCAATCAAATCCTCAAGCGGGTCGCGCTTCGGCGCACTGTCATCCTTCTGTTTGAAAAGCCCAAGCTTAAACTTGGTGCCCGTCAGCTCAAACAGCGCCTGCCTGATTGCCTTTGAATGGGTAGGGATTTTAATGAATTCGCGTATGGTCGGATTGTTGCTTTCAAGCAGGAAGAATTCGCCCCTTGTGTAACCCTTTGCGCCGTTCAGTATTCCGTAAAGCGCAATGTCCGCCTTGTAAATCAAATCCATAAAATCCGGCCACTGTGCAAACAGCGTCGTCTCGGGCGTCTGCGGCTGCATCTCGGAAGCCTGCTCCCGAACGGGTGCGGGCGGCTCCGTTTGCGGTGCCGGCATCGCTTCCTCGGCGGGCGGTTCAGGCTCCTGCATAATCGGTGCGGGAGGCTCCTCCTGCGGCTCGTCGCGCCACGGCGGAACGTCGTCCTCCTCAGTCTGCCGCTCGGGCGCAATCGGATTTATTTCAGGCTCGGGAACGGCTTTTGCAACGGGAGGCGCAGGCTTAGGCTTTTCCGTAATAACGGTTTTAACCTTGACCTGTTCAACCGGCACGGCGCCGCTTTTAACGGCTCTTTCAAGCGAAGCAAGCCTGTCAAGCACGGCGTCCGCAGAGCTGTCCAGCTTCGGCTCGCAAAGCTTGATGAAGCTCATCTCCATCTCAATTCTTGCGTTTGCGCCGCTCTTGATTTTCGTCAGCGCGTCCTGGAATAAATCAAGCGCATATATAATGGTCGGCAGCGTGAAGCTCTCTGCGCTCTGCTGAATGGTTTTGTATTCATCATCGGTGCAGATAATCAGCTCTCTGCTCTTGTTAACGGTTTTAACGATAAGAAAATTACGCAGGTGGTTAATCATTTCAACGCACAGGCGCTCCATATCATAGCTGTTCTGATGCAGGCGGCTGATGATGTTCAGCGCCTCACCGCTGTCCCTGTTGCAAACGGCGTCCGAAAGCTCATAAAGCGCCTCCTTGCCTGCGATTCCCGCAACCTCGGAAACGAGCGCCTCGTCAATCGCCCTGCCTCTGCCCGCGCATTGGTCAAGGATTGAAAGCGCGTCACGCATACCGCCGTCCGCAATTCTTGCAATCAGAATTGCCGCCTCGTCGGTCAGCTCAATATTCTCAAAGCCCGCAACCTGCTTTAAGCGGATTGCCATCGTCTCGGGCTGAATACGTTTGAAATCAAAGCGCTGGCAGCGGGAAAGAATGGTAGCCGGCAGCTTGTGAACCTCGGTCGTTGCAAGAATGAAAATAACGTGAGCGGGCGGCTCCTCAAGCGTTTTCAGCAGCGCGTTGAACGCACCCGTTGAAAGCATATGCACCTCGTCAATGATATAAACGCGGTATTTTCCGCGGGAGGGAGTGTAGTTAGCCTCCTCGCGCAAATCGCGGATGTTATCTACGCCGTTGTTTGAAGCTGCGTCAATTTCAACAACGTCGTAAATCGTGCCCGCGTCAAGCCCCTTGCAGATTTCGCATTCGTTGCAGGGCTCGCCGTCACGGCTGTTTTCGCAGTTAACCGCCTTTGCCAGAATTTTGGCGCAGGTGGTTTTGCCCGTGCCCCTTGATCCCGTGAATAAATAGGCGTGGGATATGCGGTTTTCCTTTATTTCGTTAATCAGGGTTGAGGTAACGTGCTCCTGCCCGTAAACGTCGGCAAAAACCTTTGGCCTGTATTTCCTGTATAAAACCTGATACATATTCACACCTCGCTTTCTTAACATAAAACGGTTGCATCTTTAACGTAACGTACAGACTTGTCTGCGGCGCACAGAATAATCCACTTATTGCTGCTCGGTTCCCCGCCTGACAAGGTTCGTAGCATCCTGTCGCACAGGGCCCATACGCTACGCTAAAAACGCAACCGCTTAAATTGTGTATATATTATATACTATTATTATTCGGAAATCAACACTTTTTCAATTTCTCCGTAATAAATATAATGAAAATCGTTTTCGGGATAATTGTCCGGAATAATGCTTTCGTCAAGCATATCCTCGGGGCTGAATTTGCCCTTTGCAACCTTGCGGCAAATCAGCACAAGCTTTGCCTCCTCAAAATATGGCGCAGCCTCGTCAAAGCAGGGGGTCAGTCCCGTTTCGGCAGCCTTGTCCGTATCCCTGCCGCTCTTCGTGCCGCAAAGCCCGAGCGCCGCTTTTTTCTCCGCAGGATAAAAGCTCAGCGTGAAATAACCGTTTGCGTTCAGGAATTCCTCGGTGTATCTCTGCGGGCGGATGTAAACCGTTGCCATATCCTTGCCCCAGAGCTCGCCGATTGCGCCCCAGGAAACCGTCATCGTGTTAAAGCCGTCCGCAGCTCCCGCGGTAACGAGCCCCCATTGCTTTGAAAGCAAATCAACAAAATTTTCCTTAACATCCTTTATATTAATCTCTTTGAACATATAATCAGCTCCTTAATTTCTTTATGTTATTATATTAAATAAAAAATAAAAAATCAACCGAAAAAGGAAACTTGCCGAAAGGCGGTTATTATGATAAAATCATTCTTTGAAATTTCTTTATTATTTCTTTAATTGACTTTGTCTTGATTATGCTTTAATATGCTTGGGCGATATGGAGGTTCTGATATGTTTAACGTTTTGGTTTGCGATGATGACGCCGCTATTCTCAACTCAATAAAAATCTTTTTGCAGCAGGAGGGCTATAACGTGCTCACGGCTTCAAACGGGCGGGAGGCGCTTGAGGTGATTTCGCAAAATGAAATTCACTGCCTCGTGCTTGATATTATGATGCCTGAGCTTGACGGGCTTTCCGCAATGCTTAAAATCAGGGAGCAGCATAATTTTCCGATTATTCTGCTTTCGGCAAAGAGCGAGGATACGGATAAAATCACGGGGCTTTCCTTCGGCGCGGACGATTACGTAACTAAGCCGTTCAATCCGCTTGAGCTTATGGCAAGGGTGAAAAGCCAGATAAGGCGCTATTCAAGCCTCGGCTCAATGGAGATAAGCAAAAGCCGGCTTGTTACGCGCGGACTGGCGCTTGACTGTGAAAAGAAGCAGGTCACCGTTGACGGCGAGCCCGTGCATCTCACAGCAAGGGAATATATGATTCTGGAGTACCTTATGCAGAATATGGGCAAGGTGCTCACCTCCTCTCAGATTTACGAGGCGGTTTGGCAGGAGCCCTCCTTCGGCATTGAAAAAACCGTAACCGTGCATATCAGAAACATCCGTGAAAAGATTGAAATCAATCCCGGCGAGCCCGAATATTTAAAGGTGGTGTATGGTCTTGGATACAAAGTTGAAAAATATTAGCCTCTGGAAAAGAACGCTGACGGTGCTGCTTGCAGCGCTGTTTTTCGGCACGAGCGTGTTCTTCGCGGCTGATGCATTTCTTGCGGTTAAGTATTATAACGGCGACGCGCGTTTGCTGTGGAGCAATTCGCAAATGCTTGCAAAGCATTCCTCGTCTTACGTTCTTAAAAGCAGATTGTATGAGGACGTTTCAATGCTTGAAAGAGCCTCCTATTATTCAAATTCAAAGGGAATAAGAGAGGCGGTTTCAGAGCAGAAGGACGCTTTCATTTCAGAGGTGCTGCGGGAATTTGAGCAGGAAAAAAGCTTTAATCCAAATTATAATCAGAGCTATTATACCGATGAATACGGCAACGAGTACGGCGAGGACGAGGTTTATTACGATGAAGCCTCGGGCAGCTACGTTCACCGCGACGGTAACACGCTCTATATAGTTGAGGAGGAAACGACCGCATATTATAATAACGACGAGGGCTTTTCCTTCACATATTATTTCAAATATAATTCAGAGCCTGCAATTATTGTTTCGGAGAGCTTTTTGGACGAGCCGATTTTTTATTACGACAGCACCGAGCAGGCGCGCGCAAAATTGGAGGCAGCCGCCGAAAAGCTGCTTGCTCTTGAGGATTACACGCCGTATCTCGGCGCGGGCAGCGAAACCTTTTACAGCGTTAAATCGCTTTCGCCGGAGCTGTATTATTATATTGAAAACGCTTCAAACGGCGCGGTGCTCACAAATATTGAGGTCGACGGTACGGACGCTTTTGATTATTTTGCTTACGGCGCACAGAAGGATTATTATATCCTGATTGACGGCGTGGGCAACGTCAGCAGCTCGGATAATCTTAACGACGTCGTTGCGGGCTACACGGGCTGGGACGACAGCAGCATAAAAGCCGTTATATATATTGAGCCCGCGGCTGGGGAAACCTATTCAAGCATTCTTGCAAATCAGGAATATATCTCGCAAATTGATTTTAAAACGGACGTTATTATTGCGCTCGTCTGCCTTATCGGCGCATTAATCTGCGGCTTCACACAGCTTGTAATCTGCGGCACAAGGCTTGAAAACGGCAGGGTTAAGCGCGCGTTCGTTGATTATATCCCGATTGATATTCATCTTGCGCTTTCCGTTTTGGCGGTGGGCTTTGCCTGCGCAGGTCTGCTTGCGCTGCTTGAATACACCTACGGCGGCTATATGCAGATTGGAGAGGGTTATAATACCCTGCGCGTTTTAATCAGCGCCGCCGCAACGCTTATCCCGCTTCTGCTGCTTGAATTTACAACCTCGGTTATAAGAATTTGCAAAAGCGGCGTTAACTTTCTCAGGCAGCTTGCGCTTGTGTGGATTGCGTATTACGGAATATGGAAGCCGCTTTGCTGGCTTCATGGAAGGAACAAAATCCTTTTCCGAAAGGCGAGGGCGTGTTTCGGCTATAAGCCGCAGAATTTTAAAGAGCGTCTGGTTGCGTGGATTATCGCTTATACAGCGCTGAATCTGATTGTTCTTTTCTTTGCGTTTGTTGCCGCTGTAGCTGACGAGCTGTTTATAACGGCACTGCTTACGGCAATTCTCGTTGCCGTAAACGGCGTGTGCGCATATTTTGTTTTTGATTATATAAAAAAGCTTGATTTAATTATCACTGCCTCCCGCGAAAGAACTGCTCTGAAGGTGGATTATGATAAGCTTCCTAACAGTCTTAAGGCGCTCTGCGATTCGCTGAAATACACAAATATTGAGCTGCAGGAAGCGGTTGAAAAGGCGGTGCGCGACGAGAGGCTCAGAACGGAGCTTATCACAAATGTTTCCCACGATTTAAAAACCCCGCTCACCTCAATCATCAATTATGTTGATTTGCTTAAGGGCTGCGATATTGAAAGCGTAGATGCGCAGGAATATATCGGCGTTCTGGATGAAAAAAGCAGCAGGCTTAAAAGGCTTATTGATGATTTAATTGAGGCTTCCAAAATCACAAGCGGCGTAATCACAATAAATCCCGTTGAGCTTAATCTCAACGAGCTTGCGGCGCAGGCAGTTGTTGAACAGCAGCAGGCGTTTGCCGATAATAAGCTTGAGCTCGTTTTCAGCGGAGAGGGCAAGAGCGTTTATGCTTTTGCGGACGGCAATAAGACTTATCGTGTTCTTGAAAATCTGCTTTCAAACGCACGCAAGTATTCTGCAAAGGGCACGAGGGTTTATGCAGAGGTTTATGAGAAAAACGGCAAGGGCGTTTTTGAAATCAAAAACACCTCCGCCGAGCCGCTCAATATTACCGCAGAGGAGCTTAAGGAGCGCTTCGTGCGCGGCGATAAGGCAAGGGCAAACGAGGGCAACGGGCTCGGGCTTTCAATTGCGGATATGCTTTGCAATGCGCAGGGAGGTAAGCTCACACTCAGCATTGACGGCGATTTGTTCAAGGCTGCCGTCGAACTCCCCAACTCCCAATAATATGTACAAATGGGGTACGACCCCATTTGTACATTGGTGTAATATTTTTCGGAGGAAGAGGAATGGGATTTATACAAATAGTATTATACTTCCTATATTGTAACTGAATTTTAATTTACTAAACGTCTCCTTTGTGTTAGAATAGCATTACTAACGCAAAGGAGTTTCTTTATGGAAAGAATTGCACAGTTTGAAAGGGTCAGCTTCGCTCGGTTTGAGGCGGATTTCAAAAAGAATTTTCCCGAAATTGCGGACGTTGCCGCCGTTTACGATAATATCAGATTGCCGCTCAGGGCAACCTCGGGATCCGCGGGCTATGATTTCTTTGCCCCCGTTGATTTTACGCTTGAGGCTGGCAAATCTCTGCTTATCCCCACGGGTATCCGCGCAAAGATTTCGGACGGCTGGGTGCTCAATATTTTCCCGCGCTCCGGGCTCGGCTTCAAGCACCGCGTTCAGCTTGATAACACCGTCGGCATAATTGACGCGGATTATTATAATTCCTCAAACGAGGGGCATATTATGATTAAGCTTTTTTGCGATGCGCACGACGCGGGGCACAGCGTTTCACTCAAGGCGGGCGAGGGATTTGCTCAGGGCATTTTCCTGCAGTTCGGCATCACTTTTGATGATAATTCCGATGGCGTTCGCGACGGCGGATTTGGCTCAACAACTAAATAAAACGGCATATTTTTCCACGTTGAAATTTCTTTTTACATTATTTGATAAAATGCTTGACAATTCACTTTTATTTGTATATAATCGTGCACAGATATTAAAGAAATATCAAATACCCCTGATCATCAGGTCGGAGGGAGGGAATACAGTGAGCCAGGTAAAAGTTAAGGAAAATGAATCTCTTGACAGCGCACTCCGCCGTTTCAAGCGTCAGACTTCTCGTGACGGTATTATCCAGGAGGTACGCAAAAGAGAGCATTATGAAAAGCCTTCAGTTGCTCGTAAAAAGAAGAGCGAGGCTGCTCGTAAAAGAAAGTATAAATAATTTATACATAAAGGGGAGCGCTTGCGTTCCCCTTTGATTTTTAGGTGAAGATATGAAAAAAATTCTTATTTTAAACGGCCCGAATCTTAATATGACGGGCATCCGAAAGAAAGACGTTTACGGCGCTGAAACCTTAAAGCAGATTAACGATGAGCTTAAGCTCTATGCCAAGGCAAGGGGAATGAAGGCGGATTTCTTTCAGTCCAACCATGAGGGCGATATTATTGACGCCATTCACGAAAGCAAGGATGCTTACGACGGCGTTGTGATTAACGCAGGGGCTTATACTCATTATTCCTATGCCATTCGGGATGCGATTGAGGCGGTGTCCGGCTTCACGCCCTTCGTTGAGGTGCATATGAGCGATATCAACGCGCGTGAGGATTTTCGCAAGGTGTCCGTTATAACAGACGTATGCGTTAAGCAGATTTGCGGCTACGGCAAGGATAGTTATAAAATGGGTATTGATTTATTAGAAGAAATACTGTAAAATATTTATATTAAATTTGTTATTTTTATTCGGAGGTATAATAATATGATTTCTGCAGGTGATTTCAGAAACGGCGTAACTTTTGAAGAGGACGGCAACGTTCTTCAGGTAATTGAATTCCAGCACGTTAAGCCGGGCAAGGGCGCTGCTTTCGTAAGAACTAAGACCAAGAACGTTATTACGGGTTCCGTAGTTGAAAAGAGCTATAACCCGTCTGCCAAGTATCCCACCGCTTATATCGAGAGGAAGGATATGGTTTATTCTTACAGCGATGAGGGAATTTATTACTTTATGGACCAGGAAACCTTTGATATGGTTCCCGTTGCGGAGTCCGATTTAAGCGATAATTTCCGCTTCGTTAAAGAGAATGACGTTTGCAAGGTGCTCTCATATAAGGGCAAGGTTTTCGGCGTTGAGCCGCCCACCTTCGTAACACTTGAGGTAACTAAGACAGACCCCGGCTTTAAGGGCAACACCGCAACCAACACTCTTAAGCCCGCAATCGTTGAAACAGGCGCAGAAATCCGCGTTCCGCTTTTCATTAACGAGGGCGATATGATCAGGATTGACACCAGAACCTGCGAGTATATGGAAAGAGCATAAGCAACGAGGTTGAATTGAATTATGAACACTGTTGAAAGCTTAGGCTATCTTAAAGGTCTTATCGAGGGCCTGGATCTTGATGAGGATAAAAAGGAAACAAAAATCTTCAAGGCAATCGTTGAAGTGATTGATAATATCGTGCTTGATATTGACGATGTTTATGAGGAGCTTGACGATATTGCGGAGCAGGTTGAGGAAATTGACGCAGACCTCGGCGAGGTTGAGGATTTCCTTTCAGGCGAAAGCTACGTTGACGACCTTGACGATATGAACGACCTTGAGGTTTACGGCGTAACCTGCCCCGCCTGCGGCGCAGATATTGACGTTGATGAGGAAACCGTTATGGAGGGCAGAATGGAATGCCCCGTCTGCGGCGAAATCCTTGAATTCGAAATCGATGAAGACGAAGAATAATCAAAAATAATCAATCACAGCAGCGCCTTTTTCGTTATGTTTAAAGGCGCTGTTTTTTATAATAAGGTGTTGAAATGATTGAAAATATTTTTGCCGGCAGCGGAGTTGTGGCGATATGGGGCGTGCCTGCTTTGCGCCAGATTGCAGGCGTGTTTCTTGCGGTTTTTCTTTATAAAAACTGCAAGGCAAGGAATTATGATAAAAAATGGCTGTGGGCTTTGTTCGCCTTGATTTCTCCCGTTCTGTCGGTCGCGGGCTTTATCATTAAAACCAAGATTTCGGAGGATTTCGGCGTTGATAAGGATGAACAGCGCTCTGCAAAAAAGTATGCAATCATTTCGGTTATAATATATGTTCTTGCTTTAATTATTATGGTTGCTTCCGTGATTACTTTTGCCGTTTCAGGCGTAATAGGCGTTGCAAATGACAGCATAGAGTTGCTGCCGCATTATTATGATTCAAACGGCGTTGAGCACGAGGATTACAGAACTATTCCGATATATGATAAGGATGGCAATGAATACCACCTTGATGAAGTGTCAGACGGCTGGAATTGCGATTCATATTATGATGAAGCAGGAAACGAGTATTCGCTGGATTATTGCTACATAACGCAGGACGGTTATTTTTATTATGACGAAAATAACGAGCTGGTAGATACCAAAGAAGCATTGTGGTATTACGATAAGCACTGGACGGATGAAAACGGGAATCTCTATGCGCATATTGATAAAGGCGTTTATTGGGATGAGGACGGAAATCTCTGCATTGTATATTACACAGGCTGGACCCGCCTCGCTTTTGAACAAAATGATTAAAGGCTACCGATCGCGGTAGCCTTTTTCTTTTGCGCGAAATGAAATTCGCTTCGCGAATGAAATCTGCTTGCTGTGCAAGCAGGTGTCGGGCGGATATCCGCACCCATTTATAAATTGCTGTCTGCAAGACCCTTAATAATATTGCATTGCAATATTATTTCATCCGCTTGCGGATATCATCTTCAAAGAAGATTTCATCCATTCGCAGAATGGATATCATTGGCTAAAGCCTGCTTTAGCCTAAGCCGTTCCTTGCCGCGTCGCCGAGGTCGTCGGCAGCGTTGTCAATTCCGTCTGCCGCCTCGCCGACTGCATTGCCTGCGCCGTCCGCCGCGTCGTCAATTGCGTTGCCCACGTCGGAGGCTGCCTCGCTTGCGTTTTCGCCCGCGTTTGAAGCCGCTTCGCTCACGGCGTTGCCCGCATTGTCAGCCGCTTCCTCTGCGCGGTTAGTCGTCGTCTGCGTGGTCGTCGTGCTTGAAAGATTGCCGCTGTTGTCGTTCATAGAGCAGCCCGCAAAAATCGCAACGAGCGCTACAATGATAACCGCAAAAATTAAAATCGGATTTCTCATTTTTCTTTTCCTTCCTCTTTTTTATATGTGAGAGCAAATAATGCTCTTTATATTATTTGCGTTTTTTTGCAAAATATTAATCATTTTGTCAGCACGCCATTGTCGGAATAAAGCAAAAGCATAATTTCCTCCTGTGCTCCTGTCTTTGCGTTGAAGTAAAGCAGCGCCTCGTCTCCGCTCAGCTTTGAAATGCAGTGGAATTCACGGCAGGCAACCTCCTTGCCGTTCTCCTTCGGAATAACGCATAGCTGCGTGCCCACCACGGCGGCAGAGCTCGGCAGCTTAGCGCTCAGCGCGGCTTCGCCTATTGCCTCCTCAAACGCCTCTCGCTTTGTGTGATTGGTTAGGAAGCCAAAGGCTTCAAAGGAATAAACCCTGCCCGTTTCAAGCGAAACGCCAACCTTTATTAAATCGGGATAGTAAATAATTCCGCCCTCGCTGTAGGCAAAATTGATAACGCATATATTGTCATAAACCGCATAATAGGACTGCGCCATATTATCATAGCCCGCCTTATTCAGAAACTCCTTTGCGGCGTTAATTGCGTTCTCCTCGGTGGTGTTCTGCGCGCTGACGGTTTCATCGCTGATGATATAAACGAGCCTGCCGCCGTGCTTTGAAATTGCAACGGTCATATATTTATAAGAAAAAACGTAGGCGGGGATATTGCCGTTATCGTCGCTTCTGTAAAGCATTGCGCCCGCCTCTGCGCCGATTAAATCCGCCGCAATTTTTTGGCACTCCTCCTTGGAGTATTCCTTTGCGTTGTTTATTTCCGGCTCCTTGTTCAGCACTGCGTCCGCATAAGGCCCGTCGTAAAGCAGGGTGGGGTAGTTTTCAAAAGCCTCCTCAGCCGTGTTGAAATCAAGCGAAAATGCGGAAACCTTTGCGTTTGGAACGCTTGAGGAGCTGATTTGGTTTTCGCTGATTTTTGCCCCGCCGGCACATCGCTCAAGCATAGAATTTGCAAAATCGCTGTATTTCTGTGCATATTCAAGCAGGGCGTGCAGATTATCGTAATCCTCCTCGGTCAGCTCGTCCTTTTGTGAAAGGTATCTTGCATAATCTCCCGCCTGACTCAAAAATTTATATGCGCCCGTCAGGTTCAGCTGGTCAACGGGAAGCGCCGCAAGCGAGCTTTTTGCCGAAAGGCATTGCGAATATAAATCGCTCGAAACGGTGTTCATCATATTTCCCGAGGTTGCGTATTCGCTCTTTTCAAGGCTCGTTTCAATTTCGTTAAGCGTGCTTGCAAGCTGGTTTAAATTCTGCTGATAAACCGCTTCCAGCTTTGATTTATAGCGTTCGCTTTCAATATTTCCCTTAATTGCGTAAATCGAAATAATTGCAACAAGGCAGATTGCAAAGCTTGTTGCCCTGATAAAACTGCGTTTTTTCACATAATCAAATCCTTTCAAAACTAAGTATTACCCCAAAATGCACAAAACATTCAAAAAACCCTTTTATTAATAATATTAATCTGTTATAATATAGTGCATTAAAGTGGAGAAGTCTAAATTCCTGCAGAATTGAGGATGTTAAAATGAGCTTGGAAAACGGTAAAAAAAGGATTGTTGTTAAAATCGGAACCTCAACCTTAACACATAAAACGGGCAAAACTAATATTGCGCGCATTGCAAAAATTGCCTCCGTGCTTTCTGATTTGAAAAACGAGGGTCATCAGATTATCCTCGTTTCCTCGGGCGCAATTGCGGTCGGTATGAGCCGAATGAGAATTGCCGAAAAGCCAAAAACCGCGAAGGAGCTTCAGGCGGCTGCGGCAGTCGGCCAGTGCGAGCTGATGTTTCTTTATGACAGGCTTTTTTCGGAATATGACGTGGTCGTAAGCCAGCTTCTCCTAACCTTTGATGAGCTTGAAAATCCGAAAAGCCGCGCGCATCTGATTGACACCTTTAATCAGCTGCTTGAATATGATTGCCTGCCGATTATCAACGAAAACGATTCCGTTTCGGTGGACGAGCTTTTCAACGGCGATAACGATTATCTCTCTGCAACTGTCGCCGTTTTCACAGAGGCGGATTTGCTGATTATGTTTACGGATACGGACGGGCTTTATGACGGCAATCCCGCCGAAAACCCCGATGCCGAGCTGATTGAATACGTGCCGCAGATTGATGAAAAAATCAAGCGCATTGCGGGCGGCGCAAGCTCAAAGGGCACGGGAGGCTTTATAACGAAAATTAATGCTGCAGAGCTTGCCGTGAATTCGGGCATTCCCGTTGTAATTACAAACGGCGAACGCCCGACGGATATTTACGGAATACTTAAGGGCAAAAACGTAGGAACTTATTTTGAGGCGGTAAAGAATGATTAGTTTAGGAAAAAAGGCGCTTGCGGCAAAGGATTTCCTTTCAACCGTAACCGAAGAACAAAAGAATAACGCGCTGCTTGCAATCGCTGCGGCGCTTCGTGAAAACAGCAAAACGATTGTTGAAGAGAACGCAAAGGATTTGCAAAACGGCAGGGAAGCTGGGCTTAACGAGGGCCTGCTGGACAGGCTTATGCTCGACGAGGGCAGGATTAACGCCATTGCGGACGGCGTTGAAGACGTTGTTGCTTTGCCGGACCCCTGCGGCTTAATCCTTGATGAGGTAACCCGCCCGAACGGGCTCCTGATTAAAAAGGTTTCCGTGCCTATCGGCGTTATCGGAATTATCTATGAGGCTCGCCCGAACGTAACTGCGGATGCGGCGGTGCTTTGCTTAAAGAGCGGCAACGCGGTAATTCTGCGCGGCGGCAAGGAGGCGATTAATTCAAATATCGCCATCGCTTCCGTTATGCGCGCGGCTATTAAGGAATGCGGCTTTGATGAAAACTGCATTCAGCTTGTAACGGATACCTCGCGCAATTCCGCAAACGAAATGATGCATCTTAATGGCTATCTTGATTGCCTGATTCCGCGCGGCGGCAAGGGGCTCATCAAAGCGGTCGTTGAAAATTCAACGGTGCCCGTAATCGAAACGGGCTCGGGCAACTGCCATATTTACGTTGATGAAACCGCGGATATTGATATGGCGGCTAAGATTATCTTTAATGCCAAAACCCAGCGCATCGGCGTTTGCAACG
>CAJOJV010000012.1:53189-62237 GCA_905234995.1 uncultured Eubacterium sp.
AATTTATCCGCAACTCGTTGATTATAAAATCAGCGTTAAAACGGTTGACAGTCTTGACGAGGCAATTAAGCACATCAACCGCTGCTCAACCAAGCACAGCGAGGCAATCATCACAAACGACGATAAAAACGCCGCGGAATTCCTTGCAAGGATTGATTCCTCCTCCGTTTATGTAAACGCTTCAACCAGGTTTACGGACGGCGGCGAATTCGGGCTCGGTGCCGAAATCGGCATTTCAACCCAGAAGCTTCACGCAAGAGGCCCGATGGGCTTAAGGGAGCTCACAACAACCAAGTATCAGATTTTCGGCACAGGTCAAATAAGATAACAAAATTGCCTTCCCCTTGAGGGGAAGGTGGCACGCCTTTGGCGTGACGGATGAGGTGTTATTCTCATTCATTTCAGGAAGAATTTTATGGATAAATACAAAAAACTGGCGGTCAACACTTTAATATTTGCAATCGGCACATTTTCCTCAAAGGTGCTGAGCTTCCTGCTTATGCCGTTCGTAACCCGTATGATGGAAACGGGCGAATACGGCGCGGCGGATCTGGTTCAGCAAACGGCGAATGTGCTTATTCCCATTGTCTTTTTGCAGATAAACAGTGCGGCTCTGCGCTTTGCAATGGATAAGGCGGTTGACAGAAGGGATGTTTTCACCGTCGGTATCCGCACGACGCTTAAGGGCTTCGTGATATTTCTGCTTTTTGCTTATCCTCTGAGCAGGGTTACTATTAACGATTTCCGCCTCGGCGATTATATCGTGCTGATTTATGTTTTCGTGCTTGTTTCGGGCACGCGCCAGCTTTGCCAGCAGTTCGTTCGCGGCTGCGGTCATGTTAAAACCTTTGCAATAGACGGCATTTTTGCAACGGCAACCACGCTTGCGTTTAACGTTCTTTTCCTCGGGCCGCTCCATATGGGCGTTGTGGGCTATGTGCTTGCAATTATCGCGTCCGACGCGTGCTCCGTTCTGTTCTTCTTTGCAACCCAAAAGCTGTGGCGCTTTATAAAGCTCAGGGGCGTTCCGAAGGGCACAACCCACGATATGCTCAAATATTCCGTGCCGCTTATGCCAACGATAATTCTGTGGTGGATTATCAACGTTTCAGACAGATATATGGTAACCTATTTCATTGATTCCTCCGCAAACGGACTTTATACGGCGGCGTCAAAAATCCCGAATTTCGTTATTATGTTCTCTTCAATTTTTATCGACGCGTGGCAGCTTTCAGCGGTTGATGAATATGATAATGAGGATAGGGCAAGCTTTTTCACAAATGTTTTCAGGGTTTACAGCGGCGGTATTTTTGCCGTATCCTCAGCGCTCGTGCTCTTCTGCCAGCCGATAACAAGAATTCTCGTTGCGCCCAGCTATTTTGAGTCCTGGCGCTATGTGCCGATTTTGATTATGGCAACAACGATGAGCTGCTTTGTCAATTTCCTTGCCTCCGTTTATATGGCGGAAAAGAAATCCGTTATGGCAATGGTAACGGCGCTCTCGGGCGCGGCAACGAATTTTATTCTTAATCTGCTGCTTATCCCTCGAATGGGCGCAAACGGCGCGGCAATTGCAACGGTGTGCGCCTTCGTCGTTGTATTTGCAACAAGGGGCAAAAACACAAGGCGCTATGTAAAAATTCAGTTCAAGCCCGTGCTTATGCTTGCCGAATTTGCAATTCTCGTGTGCCAGTGTGTAACGATGCTGTTCTTTGAGGGCACGATGATGTACATCGTTCAGGGCGTGTTCTTCGCGGTTATGCTGATATTTAACCGCAAGCCGCTCAAGGAGCTGTATAATCTTCTTATGTCAAAATTCCTAAAGCGCGGCAGTAAAAATAAGGCATAATATATAATAATTCTGTTATTTGTTGCAATAAGTGATTTTTTAGTGTATAATTAACAAAAGAGCTTATTTGTAAGTAAATATATAAAAAAATTTTTGGAGGATTTGTCTATGAATTCAAGCATTTCTGTTGCTCAGGCAAAGAAAATGATAGACGATAAATTAAGCCACTTTTTCGGTGTAACGCCCGAAAATGCTTCGGTTGAGCAGCTTTATAAGGCTGTTGCAATGATTGTGCGCGATGAGCTTCAGCAGCAAAACAGCGAATTCCGCCATGCTGCAGAGGGTCAGGATTCAAAGGAGATTTATTATCTCTGCATGGAATTCCTTATGGGTCGCTCGCTCAAAAACAATATTTATAATCTCGGCTTAACAGATGTTTTTGAAAAGGCGCTCAAGTCATACGATATCACGCTTGACAGACTTTATGAGGAAGAGCCTGACGCTGGTCTCGGCAACGGCGGCCTCGGCAGACTTGCTGCCTGCTATCTTGACGGCCTTGCAACTAACGGCTTCCGCTCAATGGGCTATTCCATCCGTTATGAGGCGGGTATCTTTAAGCAGAAGCTGATTGACGGCTGGCAGACCGAGCTTCCCGATTTCTGGCTTCCCGGCGGCGATGTTTGGCTCGTTCCGCGTGAGGAGCGCGCAGTTCAGGTTAAATTCGAGGGCTGGGTTGACGATAGCTGGGACGGCGATTATCACCACGTTGAGCTTCGCGATTGCAACACCGTAACCGCAATTCCTTACGATATGTACGTTTCCGGCAAGGGCAAGGGCGTTTCAAGGCTTCGCCTCTGGGCTTCAAAGAAGCCGGAGCTTGATATGAGCCTCTTTAATCAGGGCTCATATATCAAGGCTATGGAGCAGTCCGCTATGGCAGAGGCAATTTCAAAGGTTCTTTATCCTGCGGATAATTTCCCTGAGGGTAAATCACTTCGCCTGCGCCAGCAGTATTTCCTTGTTTCCGCTTCAATTCAGGATATCATTCAGCGCCATTTAACCAAGTACGGCACGCTTGATAACCTTCCCGAAAAGGTTGCAATTCATATTAACGACACCCATCCCACTATGGCAATTCCCGAGCTTATGAGAATTATGCTTGATGAATGCGGCTATGACTGGGATGCTGCGTGGGATCTTGTAACCCGCACTGTGGCTTACACAAATCACACGGTTATGAAGGAAGCGCTTGAATGCTGGAGCGAGGAGCTTTACAGCCGTCTGCTTCCGAGAATTTATCAGATTACCAAGGAGATTGATAATCGCTTCCGCGCTTACGTTTGGGGCGCAACTCAGGATGCCGATAAGGTTGAAAGAATGGCAATCGTTTCCGCAGGCGTTGTTCGTATGGCAAACCTCTGCGTTGCAGGCTCTCATTCCGTAAACGGCGTTTCCGCCCTCCATTCCGAAATTCTTAAGGAAACCGTTTTCAACGATTTCTATAACATCACTCCCGAGAAGTTTAAGAACGTAACGAACGGTATTGCCTTCCGCCGCTGGATTTGCCAGGCAAATGAGGAGCTGACCGCTTATTTAACCTTTCTTATCGGTGACGGCTTTATCACAAAGAGCGATGAGCTTCTGAAGCTGCGTGAGTTTAAGGATGACAAGGCAGTGCTTGATAAGCTTATGGAAATTAAGCACGATAACAAGGTTCGCATTGCAGAGCTGATTAAAAAGAGAAACGGCGTTGAAATCAATCCTGATTCAATTATTGATGTTCAGGCTAAAAGGCTTCATGAGTATAAGCGCCAGAGCCTTAACATTCTCAACATCATTGCCGAGTATCAGATGCTCAAGGCAAATCCGGATATGGATTTCTATCCGAGAACTTATATATTTGCTTCAAAGGCAGCTCCGGGCTACTTTATGGCAAAGAAAACAATTGAGCTTATTGACGCGCTTTCAAAGGTTATCAACAGCGATGAAAGCATTAAGGGCAAGCTTAAGGTTGTTTTCCTTGAGGAATACAATGTTTCTCTTGCAGAGGTGCTTATGCCTGCTGCCGATATTTCAGAGCAGATTTCACTTGCAGGCACAGAGGCTTCGGGCACGGGTAATATGAAGCTTATGCTTAACGGCGCGGTAACTCTCGGCACGCTGGACGGCGCTAACGTTGAGATTGCAGACGCAGTAGGCGAGGACAATATCTTCATCTTCGGTATGAAAACCCCTGAGGTTACTCAGATTAAGAACAGCGGTTATTACCCGATGAATTATATCAACAATAATCCCGCTCTTAAGAGCGTGTTTGATTTCCTGCAGGCAGGCGTTAACGGCAAGCAGTTCCCTGAATTTGTTAACAGCCTTATGAATGTTGACCCGTATATGGCGGTTGCCGATTTTGCAGATTATCAGAAGGCACAGGCTTACAGCGCTGAGGTTTACAGGGATAAGTATAAGTTCGCTCGAATGAGCCTTATGAACATCAGCGGCGCAGGCGTGTTCAGCGCAGACCGCTCCATTATGGATTATGCAAACAACATCTGGCACACAAAGCCCGTTCAGTTTGAAGCAGATAAGCCGAAGAGGGCAAAGAAAAGCGCTCCTCTTGCAGGCGAGGTTAAGAAGCCCGCTGCAAAGAAAGCGCCTGCAAAAAGGGCTTCCAAAAAGGCAAAATAAACATATTGATTTTATAAAAAACAAGGGCAGGTAAACTGTCCTTGTTTTGGTACGTATTATGCAGATTTTTAATTCCAGAAAAACTGAATATAAATCAATTGTTTCTGCTATTAAAACTGATGAAAAGGTTAAGCTGCGGATTGTTGTTCCGCGCGCAATGAGCTGCTCCGGCGCAAGGCTTGCCGTTTTTAAGGATGGCGAAAGCACCGTTTATTACGGTATGTTCTGGGCAGGAATGTGCGGCGATGATTATGAATACTGGGAGCTTCATTTTTCCGCAACAACCGAGGGGCTTTATTTTTATCATTTTGAGATAGATACCCCCTGGGGCGTTTCTTATATTAAGAACATCGGCGGCGGTCTGGGCGAATTCAATGCAGAGGGCAGCGAATTCCAGCAGACGGTTTATTCAGCCGATTTCACAACGCCTGATTTTCTTAAGGGCGGCATAATTTATCAGATTTTCCCCGATAGGTTTTATAACAGCGGCACGCCTAAGGAAAACGTGCCCGAGGGCAGGGAATACCGCAAATGGGGCGATGAGCCTTACTGGAAGGAAAGCCAGATGAACGGCATCTGGAATAACGATTATTTCTGCGGAGACCTTAAGGGAATTGAGGAAAAGCTGCCGTACATCAAGGAGCTTGGCGTTTCCTGCATTTATCTCAACCCGATTTTTGAGGCTCATTCAAATCACCGTTATGATACGGGAGAGTATGAAAAAATTGATGCGCTCCTCGGCACTGAGGAGGATTTCGTGAGCCTTTGCAAAAGCGCAAAGGAGCTTGGCATTGCCATTGTGCTTGACGGCGTTTTCAGCCACACGGGCTGCGATTCAAAGTATTTTAATATGTATTCAAGCTATGACACCGTCGGCGCCTATAACAGCAAGGAAAGCCCTTATTATGAATGGTATAAATTCAACAGCTTTCCCGATGATTATAAAAGCTGGTGGGGTATAAGCCTGCTGCCCGAAATTATTGAGGAAACCCCAAGCTACCGCGAATATATCTGCGGCAAAAACGGCATCGTGCGCAGATGGCTTCGCACAGGCGCAAGCGGCTGGAGGCTTGACGTTGCAGACGAGCTGCCGGATATTTTCCTTGATGATTTGCGCGCGGCTGTTAAGGCGGAAAATCCCGATGCCGTTATTATCGGCGAGGTTTGGGAGGATGCAACGAATAAGTTTGCCTACGGGCAGAGAAGAAAGTATCTGCTTGGCGAGGAGCTTGATTCAGTTATGAATTATCCCTTTGCCGATGCGGTGCTCAATTTCGTTAAATTCGGCAATGCAAATGCGTTTTTTGACAGCGTTATGCAGATTATTGAAAACTATCCGCCCTGCGTTTTAAACGTGCTTATGAACCATATCGGCACCCACGATACGGAAAGGGCAATAACCCGCCTTGCGGGTGAAAATCCGGACGGCTATAACCGCGCGTGGCAGCATAAGCACAATAAGCTTTCCGCTTATGATTACCTCCACGGCGTTTCAATGATGAAAATGGCAAGCCTCATTCAGTTCACGCTGCCCGGCGTGCCGAGCATTTATTACGGCGATGAGGTCGGAATGCAGGGTATGAAGGACCCGTTCAACCGCGCCTGCTTCCCGTGGGATAATATTAACGAGGAGCTGCTGAAATGGTATCAGCGCCTCGGGCAAATCAGAAACGGCTGCAAGGCGTTCAAAGAGGGCGAATTTATTCCTCTTGTTTCAGACCATAATTCGGTGGCTTACGTTCGCTCCTGCCCCGAAAATCAGGTGCTCGTGGCGGTGAATAACAGCGAGCACACCGTAACGCTTGAGGTCGGCTATGAATGGGATAATTCCTATCCGATTTTTGAATTTTCATCAAGCGAAGGCAAGCTCGCGCTCCCGCCGTATAGGTATGCGGTGCTGTCGAAGTAAAAAGGCAAATTGAGATTTATAGAGCTAAATGTTTGCTGACGCAAACGCTAAATTGCTTTGCAGCTAAATAATAACGTTGCTGAATTCGGCTAACGCCGAGCTGATTAGCGTTGACCTTCGGTCAACCTTTCGCTTGCCGCAGGCAAATTTAGCTACCGCAGGTAATTTAGCATAATCAAAGATTATATTTAGCTATACAAACTCCGATTTATAAACCAACAAAAAAGGTGTATGAGAAAACTCATACACCTTTAATATTGCCTCTGTGTTCCGCAGAATTTCATTGAGGGCTCGTTTTCATAGCCGCATTCGGGGCAAACGTTTTTGGCATTCATCGGCGAGCCGCATTCGCCGCAGAATTTAAGCCCCTGCGCAACGGAGGCTCCGCAGCTCGGGCATTTGTTCATACCGAGCGGAGCGCCGCAATGATTGCAGAATTTGCCGTTGCCCGATGGCTTACCGCAGGAGGGGCAAACCGTCGTGCGGCTTTCAATGCTGCCCTTCCAAACGGTTGCGGTTTCCGCAGCCTCGTCAATATTTCTCTGCATAGCTCTGCTGTGCGCCTGTGCAACGTAGCTTGCCTCTCTCGGCGCGCATTCGGTGCAAAGCCCTTCATCCTCATTCCAGCAGTCCTCGCACACCCATTTGTTGCAGGCGGGGCATTTTCTGAATTCGGGCTTAACCTCTTCCTGAGCTTCGTCAAATGCCTGCTCGTATTCCTTGCGCCACTGGGGGGATTCGCCGCCGAATTTGTTGTTAATTATATCGCTGCCTCTTTCAAGCGCCCAGCCCAAATCGTTTGCCTTGCCGCCGAGCAGGCTGCCTATTCCCGAAGCCATTCTGCCGAAGCGCTCTGATTTTGATTTCTGGCCGTAGGTTGTGGATTCAACGAAGGTGCTTTTAACTCCGTTGCCGCAGCAATCGCAGAAAAATTCAAACTGAAAGCCTGCTTCCGTTGATAAATCGTTGTGATTTCTTGTGAATGAATGTAGCATATTTAACACCCCTTTGCATTTTATAAAATAATTATAGCAAATACTTGCGGCTATGTCCATATAAAAACCGCAAAAAAGCACCGCAATTCAGCCGATTTGCGGTGCTTTATTTTTATTTGTTTGTGTCGGAAGCGGCTTCGTTATCCTCGGACGACTCGGCAACTGCCTTTCGCTTTCTTAAATTGGGCTTGTTGAAATCAAGAATCAGTGAAAGCACGATAACGCCCACAACGGTTATGATGCCTTCAAACAGCATATAAAAGCCGTTGTAGCCAAGGCTGTAAACCCAAACTGATTTCCATCCGTCCGCATATTCACCCCAGATTGTAACGCCTGAGATAAAGTGGCAAAGGAAGCGCAGCAGGCTTGCAACAGCCGCACCAAATGCAAGTGCAACGGTCTGATATTTGATTGCCTTTTTGAATAATGAGCCGCCGATGCCAAGCATCATAAACGCAAGCACGTAATCAAAGAAAATCAAAATCAGATAAGCGGCAAAGCCCTTAACATAAGCAAAGTTGCCAAGTCCCTGCAGCAGCATCTGCAGAATTCCGTGCAGCATACCCGTGAATGCGCCCCATTTAAAGCCGTAGCGGTAACCGATAATTACAATCGGCACCTGGCTGAAAAGGGTGATTGAGCCGCCCATCGGCGCAGTAAAGGGTGCAAAATAGGAAAGCACGGTTGCAACGGCAATCATAATTGCGGTTTCAGTCAGTCTTCTTGTGTTGTTAATTTTGTTTTCTGCCATAATTAAAAATCCTTTCCGAAATTTTAATAAGCCAAAAGAAAAGCCCCTGCAAAAAGCAGGGGCGTATTTTTAATACTTCGTCTTCCGCGTCCGCATTACCGAACGGGTAAGAGGGTATAATCTCAGCCTTGCGGCACCCCTGACTTATTAAGTTGTTTATATTATATAACTTAATTCTAATTTGTCAATCTTATTTAACAAATTCCTTAGTTACCTTAACGATGTTTTCTGCGGAAAGGCCGAATTGCTTAAGCAATTCCTTTGCAGGTCCGCTGTGGCCGAATTCATCGTTAACGCCGATTCTCTTAACCGGAGTCGGGCAAGCCTCTGCAAGCGCTGCACAAACAGCCTCGCCAAGTCCGCCAATGATGTTGTGCTCCTCAACGGTGATAACCCTGCCGGTCTTTTTTGCAGACGCGCAAACAAGCTCCTTATCAAGCGGCTTAATCGTTGCAATGTTGATGATTTCCGCATCAATGCCTTCCTCTGCAAGCGCCTTGCCTGCTTCGATTGCCTCTGCAACCATCAGTCCGTTTGCAATAATCGTAACGTCCTTGCCCTCTTTGATAAGCTCGCCCTTGCCGATTTCAAATTTGTAATCCTCGTTGTGAAATACGGGCACTGCAAGTCTGCCGAAACGCAGATAAACGGGTCCCTCGTGTCTGTAAGCAGCCTTAACAGCCTGCTTTGCCTCAACATCGTCCGCAGGGCAGATAACAACCATTCCCGGGATTGAACGCATAAGCGCAAAATCCTCACAGCACTGGTGTGAAGCGCCGTCCTCGCCAACGGAGATACCGGCGTGCGTTGCGCCGATTTTAACGTTGAGGTGGGGATAGCCGATTGAATTTCTGATTTGCTCAAAGGCTCTGCCTGATGCAAACATTGCAAAGCTTGATGCAAAGGGAACAAGCCCCATAGT
>CAJOJV010000012.1:62246-84314 GCA_905234995.1 uncultured Eubacterium sp.
GCAACGCTCATCATATTTCCCTCTGCAATGCCGCAGTTGATATGGCGGTCAGGATAAGCCTTCTTAAATATACCTGTTTTTGTTGCTGCCGAAAGGTCAGCGTCAAGCACGATAAGATTATCCGCGCCCTCTGCTGCAAGCTCCTTTAAGGCATTACCATAGCTTTCGCGTGTTGCGATATTCTTAACCTCTGCCATAATTACGCCTCCAGTTCTGCGAGCTTAGCGTTAAGCTCCTTCATTGCAATTTCGTATTCCTCAGTGTTCGGCGCTTTGCCGTGCCAGTCAACCTGGTTTTCCATATAGGAAACGCCGAGACCCTTAATTGTTTTCATAATGATTGCGAAAGGCTTGTCACTCTTATGGAAAGCCTCAAACGCCTTTTCAAGCTCGTCAAAATCGTTGCCGTCGATTGTAATGTAGTCAAAGCCGAACGCCTTGCATTTCTCGTCAATCGGCTCTGCGCTCATAACGTCCTTGCAGGCGCCGTCAATCTGCAGCCCGTTTGAATCAATGATAACACAGAGATTATCAAGGTTGTATTGAGCGGCAAACATCATTGCTTCCCAAACCTGACCCTCTTCAATCTCGCCATCGCCAAGCAGGGTGTAAACGTTAATATCATTTTTGCCAAGGTATTTTGCTGCCTTTGCCATACCGCAGGCTGTGCTGATGCCCTGACCGAGTGAGCCCGTGCTCATATCAACGCCGGGTACGGTGTTCATATTCGGATGCCCCTGAAGGTAAGAGCCGATGTGGCGCAGGGTTTTCAAATCCTCAACGGGGAAGAAGCCCTTGTAAGCAAGCGCGCTGTAAAGACCGGGCGCACAGTGCCCCTTTGAAAGCACGAAGCGGTCGCGGTTTTCAGCCTTCGGGTTCTTTGCGTCAACGCGAAGCTCCTTGCCGTAAAGATAAGCAAAAACGTCTGCCGAGGAAAGGCTGCCGCCGGGGTGGCCCGCCTTGGCATTGTAAGTGCCCTCGATTATTCCGATTCTGATTTGGGTTGCAAATATCTGCAGCTCCTTTTTTGTCTGATTATCCATATGCAATAACCTTTCTTCCGCAGCAGCGCCGCGGAGCTTTAATAACTTTTTAGTCAACCTGCTTGTAGAAGCAGTTAACAACCGCCTCCATAACCGAATCGTCGTCAACGTAGTATTCGGCAAAAATATCCTCGTCAACCGTGCTTGAGGGCTTCATCTCACCGCCGATTGTGTATTGATTATAGCCCGAAACGCCGTGTGAAAGCACAACGGTTGCAAGATAAGTTACGTCGCTGAGAGAGATATTCGTCTGACTGTAGGACATTGCGGTGTTGTAAAGGCTTGAAATCAGTGAAAAATCTGTGGAAACCTCGCTTCTGAGCTTTTCCGTGTAAGCCTGAATATACTGCGTCTGGCGCTGCGTACGGTTGAGTGATGCCTCAATATTATCCATGCTTCTTAAGCGCACGTAGGTTTCGGCAAAGTCGCCCTTAATGGTAACGGTCTGCCCCTTATAAATCTTGAACTGCGGGAAATCGTAAAGCGATTCAACCGTAACTCCGCCGATTGCGTCGTTAAGCGGGGCGATGCCTGCAAGGTCAAGCGCAAAGTATTTTTCAATCGGCACGTTTTTAAGAACTCTGCTCATTGAATTTGTAACGTTAGTGCAGGAGGATTCGCCTCCGTCGCCGTAAGCGTAAGCAAGGCAGAGCTGACGCGTTTCAGTGCCTACGAATTTGCCGTTCTTTGAATAAATATCAATGTCAACCATCGTGTCTCTCGGGATGGTTATAATATTTATTTCGCCCGTCTGTATATCAATGGTGCCCACGATATCCGCGTCAGCCTGACCGGACTGACCGATATTGCTGTCGTCAACAGTAAGCTTTTTCTTATCAACGCCCATAAAGGCAAAGGCAATCTTATTGCTGTCGTAAACGTAGGTGTGCCCGTTATACTCAATTGTTTCCTCGTATAAGGTTTCGGGCTTATCAATAATTAAATCCTTTTTGCCCTTCTGGCGCAGCGCCAGAACTGCGGCGCCCGCAACTGCAACAAGCGCAAAAAGAACGATGAAGATTATTATAAGAATTCTTACTGCCAGCGGGAAGCGATGCTTCTTTTTATCAGAGCTGTGATGATGCTTTGAGCTGTGATGCTTCGAGCTGTGATGCTTCGAGCTATGATGCTTTGATGAGCTGTGACGGTGCGAGCCGCTGCCGGACGAGCTGTGATGGTGCGAGCCGCTGCCGGACGAGCTGTGACGGTGCGAGCCGCTGCCGGACGAGCTGTGACGGTGCGAGCCGCTGCCTGACGAGCTGTGATGATGCGAGCCGCTGCCTGACGAGCTGTGATGATGCGAGCTGCTGGATGCGAGCTGCTGCCTGACGAGCTGTGATGATGCGAGCTGCTGCCTGACGAGCTGTGATGATGCGAGCTGCCGTGCTCGTGAGCGTGATAATCAGCCTCATTATCCGATGCCCCGCTCTCAGCCATTTCAAAATTGGTTTTCTCCTGCTTAACGGGTTCAACGGGCTCATTCGTATCAGCGTCAATAATCTGAAGGGCGCTTTCTTCCTCGGGAGCAATATGCTCGTTTGCCGTATTATTCAAATTTGGGTCAATTGGTTTTCTCATCTTTTACTATAACTCCGCAAACAAGGTATCTGTTTGATTTCTGATTTGTTATGCAGGTTGAAAGCACAACGATTTTGCTGTCCCCGTTTATTTCGGTGTCAAGGCTTTCCCTGACGTTTCTAACGGGGGAGGAGGGGGAAAGAATTTCACCCTGGAATGCCGCCAGATTATCCGCATCATAGAAGTTAAAGGCGTTCATTATATGGCGGTCATCATATTTAAATGCGGAAATAACCTGCAGTGTAAGCCGCCTCTGCGGCAAATATATATAGAAATACGGATGGCTGTCAAAAAAGTCCTTATCCTCAAATTTGTGCAGGGTTGTGAACATCGTTTCCTTATACCCGTTATGCCCGTAAACAACGGTAATCGGGTCTGAAAAATCCAGGCTGTTAACGCCCTCCGTATAAATAGCTCCGCTTGCAAGCCAGCTCTTGTCATAAGCGCTGTGCTTAAGATAGAATTCATCGCTTTCGGGGCTCTGCACAATCGGGTAATCAACCTCGGTGTCCGCAATTCTTATCCATGCGTAAATATCACTGTTCTGCGATTGCAGTGAATAAAAATCAATTTCGGCAGGGAGGATATCTGGCTCCGTCGTTGCAGCTGTCGTGGTTTCAGGGGGAGCAGTTGTTTCCTGCTCGGCGGCAAAATTATTATATATGTAAAAACCTATATATGCCAGTGCCGCAACCAGAACGACTATTGCAATAACGAGAAAGGCAATCCGCTTGCCGTTACTGCCGCTTTCCTCCTGCTCAGCCTGTTCGGTCTTTTCAGTGTCGGGTTTATCGTATTTTTCGGAGTTAAACTTATTCACTTTTCGTTCTTTTCGTTTATTATCTTCCATAAGCCTTAGCATTAAAAAAACCTGTTGCCGATCGGAAACAGGTTTTTTGTTTTAAATAAGTTTAATATTTGAATTATTCAGCGTCTCTCTTTTTGGTAAGACCAAGAATTGCAACGCCTGCACCTGCAGCAGCCATTGAAGCGAATGCAACTGAAGCAACGCCGGTTTTCGGTGATGTGCTTCCGCTGTCCTTATCGCCGTTATCTGAAGTGCCTTCGTTTTCAACAACAGCATTGATTGTGTAGCCGTCCGGTGATTCCCACTTATCCCAGTCAAGGATTTCGATGGTAATGGAATTGCCGTCCTGGCTAACAATTCTGTATGAAGGGTCGTTATTACCAACTGCAACGGCATTGCCGTTCTTATCAATAATCTGCCAGCCCTTTAAATCGCCGTCGCCCTTATAGGTGAAGGTGATGGTGCTCTGATAATCGTCGGTTGCAACGACAACAGGATTAACCTGGTTTGATTTTCTGTTATTAACGAGCGGGTCGTTACCAACGTGAACGGTGCGACCGCCGGGGCTGTTAACGCTGTAAGCCATTGCAGGAACTGCAAGAGCGGTGCATGCGCAAGCAGCAATAACTACTGCAAGAAGAACAGATAAAAGCTTTTTCATAAATAACACCTCTGTACAAAATCATATAGAAATATATATTTTTACTAAATACAATCGCATTATATCACTAATTATTCATTTTGTAAAGAGAATTTTAAAAAATTATTAATTTCCACTAAATGGGAGTGCGGAAATCAGCTCAGCTTTGCTTTTCCCGTGCAGAGTTCATAGTATCTGCCGCGGTTTTCAAGCAGCGCCTCGTGGTCTCCGCGCTCAATAATCACGCCGTTTTCAAGCACCATAATGGCGTTTGAATTTCTGACGGTTGAAAGCCTGTGCGCAATAACGAAAACCGTTCTGCCGAGCATCAGTCTGTCCATTCCGTGCTCAATGTGCAGCTCCGTTCTCGTATCAACGGAGGAGGTTGCCTCGTCAAGTATGAGCACGGCGGGCTTTGCAATAGCCGCTCTTGCAATTGCAAGCAGCTGCCTCTGCCCCTGCGAAAGGTTTTCGCCGTCGCCCGTGATAACGGTGTTGTATCCCTCGGGCAGCCTGCGGATAAAGGAATGTGCGGAAGCAAGCTTTGCAGCCGCAATGCATTCCTCGTCGCTCGCGTCAAGTCTGCCGTAGCGGATATTGTCCATAATCGTGCCCGTGAAAAGGTGGGTATCCTGCAAAACGATTGAAAGCGATTTTCTCAAATCGTCCTTCTTTATGCGCTTAATGTCAATTCCGTCGTAGGTAATGCTGCCGTCCTGAATGTCATAAAAACGGTTAAGCAGATTCGTAATCGTGGTTTTGCCTGCGCCCGTTGAGCCTACGAAGGCAATTTTCTGCCCCGATTTTGCATAAAGGTTAATGTCGTGCAGCACCTGCTTTTCGGGCACGTAGCCGAAATCAACGTCCTTGAAAACAACGTCGCCCTTAACGGGAATAAGCTTTTCGCCGTCCTGCCAGAACCATTTGCGCCCTTCATCGTCGTAAATCTCCTTAAGCACAACGTCGCCCTCGTCAACCTCGCTTTGCATTTCTATAACCTCAAACACGCGCTCCGCGCCCGCAAGTGCGGAGAAAATCGTGGTCATCTGGTTGGTAATCTGGTTAATCGGCTGGGTGAACTGCTTTGAATAGCCGAGGAAGGTGAAGTATGTGCCGATAGTGATTTTGCCCGTCAGCGCAAGCAGACCGCCCGTCAGCGCAATGGTTGCGTAGCTGGCGTTGTTGATGCCCGTTGAAACGGGTCCCATAATTCCCGTGAAAAAGCTTGCGCTCGTTGCAGCTTTTCGGAAATTCTCGTTAACCACGCCGAAGTCCTCGTTAGCCTGCTCCTCGTGGTTGAACACCTTAACGACCTTTAAGCCCTCAATCGTCTCCTCAATATTTCCGTTCATTTTGCCGAGGTTTTCCTGCTGATTGCGGAAATATTTCCTTGATTGCTTGCCGATTTTTGTAACCGCCAAAATCATTATAATGAGGAATATAACCGCAAATCCGAACATCGGCGCGCTCAGATAAATCATCATTGCAACGATGCCGACGAAGGAGAAAACGGAGGAGATTAACTGCACCATTGATTGCTCCAGCATCGTCTGCATATTATCAACATCGTTCGTGAAGCGGCTCATAATTTCGCCGTGGGTTTTGGAATCAAAATAGCGCAGCGGCAGGGTCTGCATATGGTTGAATAAATCCTTGCGGATAAGATTAGTCGTTTTGTATGCAATCTTAACCATAATCCTGCTCTGCGCGAAGCTGAACAGGGCGGAGCCTGCGTAGAATACGCCCACGATGATAAGATTTTTTATAAGCCGGCGCACGCCCTCGGTTGCAAAGGTGCCCGCCTTAATCGTCTGCGCAACGCTGTCAAGTATCGGCTTAAGCCAGTATGAAGCGCCGAGCTGGCAGGCGGTTGAAAGAATAAGCGCAAAAACAACCATAATCAGAAACAGCTTGCTTTTGCCCATATATGCCAGGATTTTGCCAAGCGTTTTTTTGGCGTCCTTCGGCTTAACGATTTCTCTTCCTCTTCCTCCTCCGGGAGGAGGTCCCATAGGTCCCGGCATTATTCAATCACTCCTTTCTGCTGCGTGTTGTAAATCTCGCGGTAAATCTCGTTATTTTCCATAAGCTCGTCGTGCCTGCCTATGCCCTTGATTTCACCGTCGTCAAGCACAAGAATGCTGTCCGCATCCTTAACGGAGGTAATTCTCTGCGCGATAATGAACACCGTTGAATCCTTCAAATCGCTGTAAAAGCTCTCCCTGATTTTTGCCTCCGTTGCCGTGTCAACCGCGGAGGTGGAATCGTCAAGAATAAGGATTTTCGGCTTTTTGAGCATCGCTCTTGCAATGCAGAGGCGCTGCTTCTGCCCGCCCGAAAGGTTAAGCCCGCCCTGCGCAAGGTCGGTGTCATATCCCTCGGGGAAGCTCATAATGAAATCGTGCGCCTGAGCTGCTTTGCAGGCAGCGATGATTTCCTCGTCGCTCGCCTCGGAATTGCCCCATTTCAGGTTTTCCCTGATTGTGCCGCTGAACAGCACGTTTTTCTGCAGCACTACGCCCGTGATGTCGCGCAGGGCAGTGAGGTCGTATTCCTTAACGTTCACTCCGTCAACCAAAACCTCGCCCTCGGTAACGTCGTAAAGGCGGGGAATGAGGTTAACGAGGCTTGATTTTCCGCAGCCCGTGGAGCCGATTATGCCGATAATCTGCCCCGGCTCGGCGGTGAAGCTGATGTTTTCAAGTATGTTATCGCCCGTGTTTTCCGCGTCGTATTTAAAGGCTACGTTTCTGAATTCAACCTTGCCCTTAATTGAGTCTGCCTGTGGGATATAGGGCGTTTCGGGATTTGTGATATCAACCTCGGTGTCAAGCACCTCAACAACTCTGTCGCCGCACGCCTTGCCCCTTGCAAGCATAATGAACATCATTGAAAGCATCATCAGATTCATCAGAACCTGCAGAATGTATGATGCCAGAACGGAAATCTGGCCGACGTCGATATCGCCTGCGTATGCGTGCCTTGCGCCGTTGTAATAAACGAAGAGGACGACGGAATTCATCATCAGCATCATAAGCGGCATAATGGTGATTACGAGACCTGAAGCCTTAACGCCCTGCGCCGCAAGCTCGTCCGAAGCGGAGTGGAATTTTTCCTTCTCATAATCCTCGCGCACGAACGCCTTAACGACTCTGATGCCGATAAGGTTTTCCTGCACAACCCTGTTAAGATTATCAACCTTAACCTGCATTTTCTGGAAAAGCGGGAAGCCGAGCTTCAGCACGGTTGCAACAACCGCTGCAATAAGCGGCAGCACGAAGATTAAAATCATGCTCAGCCTTGCGTTAATTCTGAAGGCAAAAACAGCCGCAACAATCATCAGCGCGGGGCCTCTTATCAACATCCTGAGGCTCATCATAACAACGTTGTGAAGCTGAGTAACGTCGTTAGTCAGCCTTGTTGTTAATGATGCGGTTGAAAATTTATCAATGTTTTTGAAGGAAAAAGAACTGATTTTTTTATACATATCATTTCTTAATCTGTAAGCAAATTTCTGGCTGCAGACAGCAGATGCCCTCATCGTTGCAATGCCGCCGCAAAGCCCGATAACCGCAAGCATCAGCATCGTAATTCCCATGCTGATAATATTGCCTTTAATCTCGCTTATGCTGTGCGCTGTGCTAACCATATTGTAAATGCTGTTTGCAAGCGATGGCATTGCAAGCTCGCAGATTGCCTCAATAATCATACCTGCGGCGCTGATTGCGGCAAGGTGCCACAGTCCGTTCAGGTATGAAGCCAGCTTTTTAACCATTGGCGTTTTCCTCCTTTTCAAGGTTTGAAACGGCTTTGTCCAGCAGGCGGGAAAGCTCTGCAATCTCTGCTTCGGTCATTCCGTGTTTTAAATCCAAATCCATTTTATCCATTTCTTTTCTGATTTTTCGCGGCGCTTCCTTTGCCTTTTCCGTCGGATAAAGGCGAATGATTCTGCCGTCAGCCTCATCGGCTTTCTTGATGATGAAGCCCGCCTTTTCCATCCGCTTAACGGAAACGCTTGCGGTTGCGGGCGCAACGCCCAGCAAATCCGAAAGCTCGCGCAGGGTGATTCCCTCGTTTTCATTTATATAAAAAAGAATGTCCTGCTGGCCGGAAAACAAATCCTGCTCGGAAGCCGCCTTGTTGAATTCCGTGCGGATAAGCTTTGAAAGATAGCCCACGCGCGGGGCAATAACTCCCGCGGGAGGCGGGCACTTTTTATGCTCCATAAGCCTGTTTTCTCCTTATAATTCTGCGGTTTTATTTCACTATGTTAGCCGACTAACATTAGCCGACTAATCATTATTTTAGCACAACTTTTTTAAATGTCAAGATTAATGTTGTAAAATATTTTTATTTGTGTTAGAATTAGCCGAATGAATTGAGGTCATTATATATGAATTTATATGATTACAATACAATAAATAAGGTGCTTTCAAAGCACGGCTTCACCTTTTCAAAGGCGCTCGGGCAGAATTTTTTAATTAATCCCGGGGTTTGCCCCGCAATGGCTGCGGCGTTAAATGCCGATGAAAAAACGGGCGTGCTTGAAATCGGCCCCGGCATCGGCGTGCTCACGAAGGAGCTTTGCGCGGTTGCGGGCAGGGTGGTTTCAATTGAGCTTGATAAGCGCCTTTTTCCCGTGCTTGATGAAACGCTTGCGGATTGCAATAATCTTGAAATAGTTGAGGGCGATGCGCTTAAGCTTGATTTAAATGCGCTGATTGCAGAAAAATTTGCGGGAATGAATTCCGTCAAGGTCTGCGCAAATCTGCCTTATTACATCACATCGCCGATAATCATCAAGCTGCTTGAAAGCAGGCTTACGGTTGATGAAATCGTCGTTATGGTGCAAAAGGAGGCGGCTGAGCGCCTCACCGCAGAGGTAGGCTCGCGCGAGTGCGGCAGCGTTTCGGTTTTCGTAAATTATTATGCCGAAAGCGAGGTGCTCTTCGGCGTTTCGCGTGAAAGCTTTATGCCCGCGCCGAAGGTTAACAGCGCCGTAATTCGGCTTAAGCTCAGGGAAGAGCCTCCCGTTAAGGTCAGCGATGAAGCGCATTTCTTTAAAGTGGTTAAGGCGGCGTTTTCACAAAGGCGCAAAACCGCGCTCAATTGCCTTTCAAACGGGCTCGGGCTCGGCAAGGCTCAGGTTGCCTCTGCGCTTGAGGAAATTGGCAGAAGCGCAAACGACCGCGCGGAGAATTTCACAATGGAAGAGCTTGCGGCTCTTGCCGAATTGTTATAATTAATGGAGTAAATTATGGCTTCTAAAGAAAAAAGAGAACAGATATTTTCCTCATATCCGATTCCGAAGGCGGTTGCGGCGCTTGCCGTTCCGTCCGTTTTGTCAAGCATCGTAAACGTCGTTTATAATATGGCGGACACTTATTTTGTTTCCCTGATGAAGGATACTAACGCCACCGCCGCTGTTTCGCTCACGATGCCCGTGTTCCTGTTTTTCGTTGCCTTCGGCAATATTTTCGGCGTCGGCGGCTCAGCGTATATTTCGCGCTCAATGGGCGAGGGAAATCACCATAAGGTTAAAAAAATCAGCTCGTTTTCAATCTTTTCGTCCATCGCCTCGGGCGTTCTGCTGCTTGCGCTTATTCTGATTTTCATTAATCCGATGATAAAGCTGCTCGGCGCAACCAACGCCGCGGTAACGGAATATTCTTACGGCTATCTTAAATATATCGCGCTCGGGGGCCCCGCAATCGTCGTTTCCATAACGGCGGGCAATCTCCTGCGCGGCGAGGGCGCTGCAAAGGAGTCAATGACGGGTATGATGCTCGGCACGGTTATCAATATTATTCTCGACCCCGTTATGATATTGGTGCTCAAAATGGGAGTCGGCGGCGCGGCAATCGCAACGGTTATCGGCAATATCGCCTCCGTGGTTTATTATGCGCTTTATCTTATGCGCGGCAAGTCCATTCTCTCCTGCAATCCCGCCCGTTTTTCGGCAGGCGAGGGAATTGCAAAAAACGTAATCCTCGTCGGAATTCCCGCTGCAATTAATAATCTGCTGATGAGCTTTTCAAATATTATAATGAATAATCTTATGAAGGGCTACGGCGAGGCTGCGGTTGCCTCCCTCGGCATTGCAATGAAGGTTAATATGCTCATCGTGTTCCTGCAGATGGGCATCGGCATCGGCGTTCAGCCGCTCATAGGCTATTCCTTCGGCGCAAGGAATATGAAGCGCCTTAAGCAGACGATGAAGTTCACAATGGCGTGCACGCTCACCGTCGGCATCACTTTAACGGTTATTTACTATATTTTCACAACTCAGATAATAAACATTTTCAACGGGGAAAATGACCCGCTCGTAACCGAATACGGCGTAAAAATTCTGCGCGGCTTAATGATTGCGGCGCCGTTCATCGGCATTATGTTCACCTTCAATTTTGCCTTTCAGGGAATGGGAAAATCGTTCCCGAGCCTTGTGCTTTCCCTCGGCAGGCAGGGGCTTATATTCCTCCCGCTTGCGCTTATTATGGATAAGCTCTTTGCGTTTAACGGCATCGTTTATGCGCAGCCCACCGCGGATTTGTTCTGCATCGTGCTTGCGTTTATTATGTTTATTTTCATTGATTCAAGGCTTAAAAAGAATCCGAATTATTATCCGGAAAGCGCAAATAATATAAAATAATTTTAAAATATGCAAAAAATGTATTGATATTTGCATTTCGTGTTGATAAAATAGTAAGGTAAATCAATTTGAATTGTGTGAGGTTATTATGCCTGCTAAAGCTGACGGAAAAGTAAATATTAACGAGCTTGCTCCGCTTCTTGTTAAAGAACCGCTGTTTATGTTCCTCTGCCCGCGGCAGGATAAGAGAGAGGATTTTATAAGAAAGTATCTTGCTCATTTCATTCCCAAGTATCAGAAAGAGGGAATGGTTGATATCTCGCCAAGCGGTATTATTTCAATGCTTTATGACCCGGAGGATTATGATTATAAAATTTCGGGCAAAAAAAGCCTTCCGCTCAAGCAAAGCCGTTTTGCCGGCAACGTGCTTGACCATGCCAATATCGTTAACGATATTGTGGATATCATCGTGCCCGAATGGTTTGAGGTTCGCGTGCTCAACGTTTTTGTAACGCAGGATTGCAGCGATGAGGAAATAATGTCGGTTGTAAATAAGTATAAAAAGCTTGCCGATGAAGAGGGCTTCGTGCTTCTTTATGAAACTCTTTCAAAGCGCCTTTTGCCTTATTTTGAAAAGGCAGGCTATGAAACGGGCTATGCAAGAAATATTATGAACACCCGCTTTTTCCAGACGGTAATGACATATAATGCTTAATTTTAAATCCTCTGCCGAAAACAGAGGATTTGTTTTTTAGGATATGCTATGCAGATAAACAGTGAATTAATTGAATATCTTGAGGGGCTTTCAAAGCTTAAGCTCACGGATGCCGAAAAGCTCAGAATTTCCGCAGAGCTGCAGGAGCTTCTGGCTTACGTTGATATGCTCAGCGAGCTTGATGCGGCTTCGGCTTGCGATGGGCTGCAGCAGGCAAACGCCTTTGATTTCCTGCGCGCCGATGAGGTTTCCCTCTCGGTTCCCGTTGAGGATATTCTCGCTAATGCGCCGCAGCGGCAGGGGGATTTTTTCTCCGTGCCCAAAACGGTTGAATAGGGGGCGGCTATGGAAATTTATGAATTGACCGCCCTTGAGCTTTCCGCAAAAATCAGTGCGGGGGAGCTGACCTCTCCCGAAGCGGTTGATGCGATTTATAACAGAACAGAAGCGCTTGACGGCAGGCTGAATTGCTATATTGATTTTGATAAAGAAAAAGCGCTTGAAGCGGCTGAGGCTGCGCAGAAAAGGATTAATTCGGGCGAAGCGCTTTCACCCCTCGCGGGCGTTCCCGTTGCAGTTAAGGATAATATCTGCACGAAGGGGCAGCGCACAACCTGCGCCTCAAAAATGCTCGGCAATTTCATTCCGCCGTATAATGCAACGGTGGTTGAAAGGCTGCTCGCGGCGGGCGCAGTGCCCTGCGGCAAAACGAATATGGATGAATTTGCAATGGGGTCAACGACGGAAACCTCGGCTTTCGGTGCCGTTAAAAACCCGTGGAATGCGCAGTTCACGGCGGGCGGCTCCTCTGGCGGTTCGGCTGCCGCGGTTGCCGCTGATGAGGCGTTCATCGCGCTCGGAACGGATACGGGCGGCTCAGTTCGCCAACCAAGCTCCTTCTGCAGCGTTACGGGGCTTAAGCCAACCTACGGCGCGGTTTCGCGCTATGGGCTGATTGCCTATGCCTCCTCGCTTGAGCAGGTCGGCACAATCGGCAAAAATGCTCTTGATGCCGCCGCGCTTTTCAGCGTTATAAGCGGCAGGGATAAGCGCGATTCAACCTCGCTTTCTTCCGCTCCGATTGATTTGGAAGCAATTAAAAGCACGCCTGATTTAAAGGGCAAAAGAATCGGAATTCCCGCAGACTTTTTTGATGACGGAATTGATTCCGAGGTTGCCGAAAGGGTGCTTGCTGCCGCAGAGGTTTTAAAATCCCTCGGCGCGTGCGTAGAGCATTTTTCAATGCCCCTCGTTAAATATGCCGTGCCCGTTTATTACGTCATTGCCTGCGCGGAGGCTTCGTCAAATCTTTCAAGGTATGACGGGGTTAAGTACGGCTTTCGGGCGGACGGCGCAAAGAGCATGGACGAGCTCTATGTCAGCACCCGCTCACGGGGCTTCGGGCAGGAGGCTAAAAAGCGCATAATGCTCGGCAATTTCGTGCTCTCGGGCGGATACTATGACGCTTATTATAAAAAAGCCCTCGCGGCAAAAGCGCTGATTTCCTCGGCGTTCGGCGAGGCGTTTGATAAATATGATTTTCTTCTGACTCCCGTTGCGCCGTCAACCGCGCTAAGGCTCGGTCAGGGCTTGCAGAATCCGCTTCAGATGTACCTTGGCGACGTCTGCACGGTTATGGCAAATATCGCGGGTCTGCCCGCGCTTTCAATGCCCTGCGGCTTTTCAAAGCAGGGTATGCCGATAGGCGCGCAGCTAATAGGCAAAGCCTTTGCAGAACAGGAAATTCTCTCTGCGGCAAATGCTTTTCAGCGCGCAACGGATTATCATCTGCAAAAGCCGTCAATGAATTGGGGGTGCGCCGATGAGTAATTATAAAACCGTGTGCGGGCTTGAGGTGCACGCCGAGCTTGCAACGAAAACCAAGGTCTTCTGCTCCTGCTCAACTTCATTCGGCGCTCCGCCTAATTCCCAGGTGTGCGAGGTCTGCACGGGTATGCCGGGCACTCTGCCCGTTCTCAATGAGCGGGTGCTTGAATTCGCAGTCAGAACCGGGCTTGCGCTGAATTGCAAAATAACGCTGAATAACAGGTTTGACCGCAAGAATTATTTTTATCCCGATTTGCCGAAGGCGTATCAGATAAGCCAGCTTTATCTGCCGATTTGCACGGGCGGTTTCGTGGAGATTGAGGATAGCGTTAACGGCGGCAAAAAGCGAGTTCGCATCCACGAAATCCATATTGAGGAGGATGCGGGCAAGCTCATACATAATGATGAAACGGGCGAAACGCTGATTAATTATAACCGCTGCGGCGTGCCGCTTCTTGAAATCGTTTCGGAGCCGGATATCGCCACAGCCGATGAGGCTTCGGATTACGTTTCCCGCCTGCGTGAAATTCTGCGCTTCTGCGGCGTTTCGGATTGCAAAATGCAGGAGGGCTCGCTTCGTGCAGACGTAAACGTTTCCGTAATGCCCGCCGATTCCGATGTTCTCGGCACCCGCACGGAAATGAAAAATCTCAGCTCGTTCAGGGCAATCCGCGCCTCTGTTGATGCAGAGGCAAAGCGCCAGATTTCAGTTATTGAAAGCGGCGGCAGAATTATTCAGGAAACCCGCCGCTGGGATGAGGCGCAGGGCGTTTCCGTTTCAATGCGAAGCAAGGAGGAAGCACAGGATTATCGCTATTTCCCCGAGCCCGATTTGCCGCCGATAACCCTTTCGCAGGGCTACGTTGATGAAATAAAGGCAAAGCTGCCCGAGCTTCCGAAGGAGAAAAAGGCAAGGTATATGCGCGATTTCGGGCTTTCGGAATACGATACCTCAATCATCTGCTCCTCGCTTGATTTCGTACGGCTTTTTGAGCTGACAGCAGGGCTTACGGGCAGCCCGAAGGACAGCGCAAACTGGATTATGGGCGAGCTTATGCGCCTGCTGAATGAAAATCAGCTTGCGCCGGAGGATATGGGCTTTCGCCGCGAATCACTGGCAGAAATAATCAATCTGCTGAACGGCGGAAAAATCAGCCGCGATTCCGCAAAGGCGGTTTTTGAAGCGGTGTTTAAGGATAACGTTGACCCCGCCGAATATATAAGGGAAAATAATCTTGAGCTGCTGTCCGACGGCACGCTGCTCAGGGAAACCGCGCTCGGCGCAATCGGCGCAAATCCGAAGGCGGTCAGTGAATACCTTTCGGGCAAGCAGCAGGCGCTCAACTATTTAGTGGGGCAGTGTATGCGCATGCTTAAGGGCAAAGCCTCGGCTCCCGAAATCACAAAGCTGTTAAAAGAATTAATTGATGAATAATAAAAGCAAACACCTCGGTTAAACTAAAACCGAGGTGTTTTTATGTATTTAAATGGTAAAACTATTTTTTTCAATGAGCCTCCCGTGATAGTTGGCTCGGCGGGCGTCTGCGGCAAAAAAGAGGGCGAGGGCCCGCTTGCAGCCGATTTTGACGCGATTTTTGAGGATACGACTATGGGTCAGCAGTCGTTCGAGCTTGCGGAATCCGCAATGCTTCACGACGTAATTATCCGCGCGCTCAGCGATGCGCGTGTCAGCCCTGCTGACGTGGATTTCATCCTCAGCGGCGATTTGCTCAATCAGTGTATGGGCAGCGCCTTTGCAATAAAGGATTTGGAAATCCCGTCCATCGGGCTTTACGGCGCGTGCTCAACTATGGCGCTTTCGCTCGCAAATGCCGCAATGCTCGTTGATGCGGGCGCGCATTGCGTTGCCGTCGGCACCTCAAGCCATTTTTGCTCGTCCGAAAGGCAGTTCCGCTTCCCGCTTGAATACGGCGGCCAGCGCCCTCCCACCTCGCAGTGGACGGTCACCGGCGCAGGCGCAGCCGTGCTGAAACCGCAGAGCGAAGCCGTCCGCGGTATCAGAATAACCGCCGCCTCAATCGGCACAATCTGCGATTTGGGCATCACCGATGCAAACAATATGGGCGCCGCCATGGCACCTGATGTGGTTAAAAAAGACCATAAAATCTTATCTTTTCATACTGAAAATATAGCATAATATCAACACAATTGCAAGAAGAAGCAGGGGAAAGCCCTGCTTCTTTTGACCGTTAATTAAACATTTGCCTTAATATTGAATAATCGCGGATATTAACAATGCCGTCTTCATTCACATCAAGCGGTGCGCAGTAATCGTTAATGAAATCAATAAATGTCAGGTGTGTCTGATTGCCGGCTCCGTTTTCAAGAGTTGCAATTCCATCTTCAAATGCTGTAAGCACATAATCCGAAAGCTTATCAAGATTGCTTATTGCGCTGAGAATATCCGCTGTTGCGGCATCATATTCCGCCTGAGTGGCTGTGCTGTCTGCAAGCTCTGCATAGCCGTCTGCAATTTCAAGCAACTGATTTAAAGACTCAGCTGTGTATTCCGCATATGAATATGTGCGTGCTTCCTCAATTGCTGCTTTAAGCGCAGTCGGGTCCGGCTCGGCTTCCGCATAGAAAGTTATGTTTCTGTATTCCAAGCCTTTGAAATAATAAGCGTCGTCATCATCGCCGATTTTGATTGCGTCAATGTTCGCCCATGAAATATTGCCAAGCCTTGAAAGGAAGGTTTCATCAGTACACTCGGCGATTTTCTGAACGATATATCCGTTTTCATCCGTGATATATGCCCTGAACAAATCGCCCGTGTATTCGGCAATGTAATGATAATCCGTATCCGTAGAAAGATGGCCGTTATTTGCCGTCAGCGATGTGCCCTTTGACTGCACGCCTGCATTGTGCCCGTCATCAGTCCATGAATAACATACGCCGTTTGCATTCTGCGCAAAATAGCAGCGGGCAGCATTTTTATCAATCGGCGCTCTGTCATCGGGGGCATAAACAAACATTTTAAGGAAGCAGTAATCATCGCTTTGTTCGTAATTACCCGTGTCGCTGTCATCGGTTTTGAATCGGAAACCGAAATCAATCTTCCAGTGCTCGGAAGCGGAAATCGGAACTAAATTATCATTTCCGTATGCGCTCATATACATATATCCGTCAGGCAGATAAACCGCTCCGTTTCCTGCAGAAGGATTGCCGTTATCAAGCCAGGCATGCGCAGTCCATTCAATTGCATTGCCCATTCCGTTATAGGTTGACGGGGTAAATGCGGTATCCTGCGAAACGCTGTTAACACTTGAAAAATCCGATGATGCAATCGGGGTCCACAGATGGGTTTCGGGATTTTGATTGTTGATAAGCGAAACCTTTTCATTATCAAAGGTGAGTTTTGAAACCGTTACCGTGTCAATCTCCGGAGCGGTGGAATTAACAAGATTGCTGAACTGATATGAATTATCATTATAAATCTTAATCGTGTTTTTGCCTGCGTTCAGTGCAAGCTGAACATCAAGTGTTCTGAAGGTTTCCCAGCTCAGCGTGTTTTTGAAATAAACCGTTTCAGCCTCGCCGCCGTTAACGGAAATCTGTGCATATCGCTCAACCAAATCAATGTTGTAAGGATGAATGTATGTTGAGCCGTCTGCCTTTTCCATAATAGGGGCAGGCTCATCGTTTGCATAGCGGATTGCGAAGTTATAAACTCCTGCGCTCGGTGCGTCAACCGTGAAGGTTGAATAATTATTTTCTGCGTTTTCGTTAAGCGCAGAATTCTGCCCAACGCCAAGCTCGCTGATAACATATCCGCTGTTAGCAAACGCGTTCTCTTTGTAAATGGGGTTAATTCCGTTAATGGTTATATCCGTGCTGTTTATAACGGTTGAAGCATTATCGGTTTTATCTCCCTCGTATGTGAAGTTCAGTTTTGTACAATTGCCCTCAACAACAATTGTGTTTGCGCCTTTTGCAAGGTAAACCGTGCTGCCGACCTCAGTGTCATAAACACTGCATTCTGAGAATGATGTTGCGTCTGCGGCGTAATCAATGCATTGCTTTTTCAGGCTGAAGCTGCCGTCTGCGGTAACTGTGTAATAGCCTGCCTCGGGCGCAACCGCGGTAACTCGGTATGCATTGCCGTCTTTGAAATTGCTCATTTCATCAAGGCAGATTTCAAAGTTGTTTTCATCCCCGTCAATCTTCTGCAGAGTAAGTTTATCAAGCGCTGCGGAAAGCTCCAGATTGCCCTTATCCCTCTCATCGCCGTTTATGTGTTTATATGTAATTGTATGCTCGCCTGCGGTAAGGTAAATCACGGTGTCGCAATGGCGCTTATACAGCCAGATTATGGTTGACTCCAGATAAATATTATCAAGTGCTTCACCGTCAAGCTCCATTCCGTAAGGCAGCATTTTTCCTATGCCCCTGTTTTGCCCGTTTGCATCGGGCTCAAGTGTTTCGGGGTTAACGTATGGCGATTGCAGTGAATAGAAAATTGAAGCGTTATAATATCCGCTTTCGGGCACATTAACCGTGAAGCGAACACCGTCACCGTTATTAATAATGCTGCCAACATCTTTTCTGCCGCTTGTGGCAAATTCCGTCCATCCGGTTTTTCCGTATGCAGTGGCACCGCCGAGAAGCTCCGCATCCTCAGCCTCATAATTCAGATAGGGATAGCAGAGATTATCAGCATTTGAAATGGGCGCGTTTTCCTCAGGCTTTGTCAGCACCGCAAAGTATGCCTCCATCTCATCGGTGTTGTTTATTTCAATTTTCAGTGAATTATCCTCTGCTTTTATGTTGCCCTCAAAAATCACTTCGGGCTTATAGTTTGAGCCGAGCTGACCGGAGTAGGGCACGCCGTAGATTTTTACGTGCGTTGCGCCTGCGCCGTTCATCAAATCGGTTGCGTTGAAATTATCAAGATAAACGGTTTCCGTGCCGTTCTTCTCCTCATTTCCTCCAAACAGAACATAACCCATATTTATGTCTTCATCATACGATGTTAAGCCGTAAAATTTGGTTTTCCTGAAAGCGGGGGAAACAAGCGGGCACTGCTCGCCCGTCATCTGTGCATACCAATGGTAAACCCACCATGTGGAAGCAGGGGAGTTTTGGTCTGCCGCCATTTCATTTAAGGTGTTTGCCATTGCCCAATATGCCATACAGCCGGACATATCCTTGTCCTCAAACATTGCAAGCCATTTGATAAGCCCGCCGACGGAGCCGATATCATAATGCCTCGCGTATTCGTTAACAAGCAGCTCGGGTTGATAATCGCGCCCTGATTTAGCTGCATATTCGGCTGTGTAATATTTCGCCTGCATTGCTTTAATCTGATTGTAATGCACAAAGAATTCCGTAAGCGAAATATCGCCAAGCTCGTGCCAGGTAATCAGTTCGGGCAGGCAATTATTGTTGTAGCAGAATTGCAGGAATGCATCATAACTTGCCTGATTGTAACCTGCAAAATTCGGACCCGCGCAGCGAGCGTTGGGGTCAATCGCGTGAACGGCTCTGTATATTTTCATCCAGGCATTTTCAAGCCCTTCAAGATTTCCGCCGTACCAGATATTGTCAGGCTCGTTGAACAGCACATAGCTGTATTTATCGCCTCTGCCGTTGAGCGTGTAGTAATTTCCGTCACTGCCCAAGAATGCACCGTCATCATTCGGATTTGCCTCGTCGCAAATCATTTTGTAAAGAATATCCTCAACGGTTTTCTGATATGAGTCAAGGTCTATTGAGCCGTCTTTGTAGGGTGCGTCATACGGCCATTCAAGATAATAATCCTGCAGGTAAATCTGCATATCGCGCACGCCTGCTGCGTTCAGCGCAGAGCCGGTCCTGATAGCATCGCCCGTGGGGTGCTGCTTGCCTCCGTATGCCTTTTGCACCATAGTATCGGGCTTAAGCCCCTGCAGCAAATCTATTGATGGCACGTTGATTTCAGCCTCGCCGTAAAGAAAACCTGTTGAGCCTTTGAAAAGCGTTTCCCTTTGCGCCATATCAAAATGGATTTCAGGGTCGGTTTCTTCGCAGTAGAATGTTATATTCCTGTATTCAAGACCTTTATAGAAATATGAATTATCATCATCACCGATTTTGATTGCGTCAATATTAATCCATGCAATATTGCTCAGCCTTGAAAGGAAGGTTTCATCGGTTGTTTCGGCAATGTTCTGCACGGTATTTCCGCTTTCATCGGTAATATATGCCTTGAAAACATCGCCCGTGTATTCTGCAATATAGTGATAATTTGTGTTTTTAACAAGATTGCCGTTGTTGGTTGTTATGGAAGTTGCTTTTGACTGCACACCTGCGTTATGCTCATCATCTTCCCACGAATAGCAAACGCCGTTTGCGTTCTGCGCAAAATAGCAGCAGGCGGCATTCTTTTGCGCAGGATTTCTCTCGCCGGTCTGATAAACGTACATCTTCAAAAAACAATAATCATCGCTCTGCTCGTAATTATCATTATCGCTGTCATCGGTTTTGAAGCGAAAGCCGAAGTCAATTTTCCAGGCGGAGGTACCGTTGATCGGCACTAAATTATCATAAGAGTCATTCTCTGCGTCATATGCGCTCATATACATATATCCGTTAGGGATATACACAGCTCCGTTATCAACAGTCGGCCTGCTTACAGCAGTGTAAGAATGGGGCACCCAGCTGATTGCCCCTCCCATTCCGTTATATGCAGAGGGCGTGAAAGCAGTGTCGCGCGATACGCTGCTGACGGATGAGAAATCCGATGATGCAATCGGCACCCATCTGCTTGCCGCCTCGGGCATTATCGGACCAAAATATAAAGTTGAAATTATTATCACTGCTGAGAGAATTGCGCTCAGCAGCCTTTTTCCTGATTTTTTCATAATTCACCCCAATTATATGAATAACTGCATTTTTTATTATTTTAATATATTGTTGCCTCGGCTGTCAATAGAATAAAAAGCAGGCACAAATTGTGCCTGCAAATAACTACTGTTCCCGTGCTTCAAGCAATGCGATTGTGTTTTGAAAAACATCCTGAAATTTAAAGTTAATTTCTATATTATTTCTGTCAAAAATTACGATTGAGTCAACGAGTTCATTCAGCATCGGGCGGGTGAGCTTATCAACCTTGCCGTATTTTTTGAAATGCTCAACAAATTCGTTGTTTTCAATATCTTCTGCAGACACTGAGTCAATGTCTTTCCTTGTCTGTTCGATAGCTGCTTTCAAATCTTCAATCTTTTGATTGTAGAATTCCTTGTGTTCAAAATATTCTTCTTTTGTAAGAATACCTTCAGACAGAGAGGAAAAAAGCTCCATCTTTTCTTTCTCTGCTTTTGCCAAATCGTCTTCTCTTTTCTTAAGACTTCTCTTAAGAGATGAAGAACCGTTGTTTTCATTTGCCTTCGAGTTGAGTTCTTTAATTGCTGTTTCCAAATCAACGGCAATTTTTGCCATATTCTGAATGTAATTCAAAACCGCTTTTTCCAAAGCATCAACTCTGATAGAAGGCTTTTTGGTGCAGATATCCAACCCAACTTTGGAATTGGTTACACAGCGGTAGTAACGGTAATCGCCATAGCTGTGATTATTGGTTTTCAAAGACATCTTCCTGCCGCAGTCTCCGCAAACAATGAAGCCCGAAAACAGGTCGGTATTATTTTTTGATGAGGAATGGCCGCCTTTTTGAAACATAGATTGTGCACTTTCAAATGTGCTTTTATCAATGATTGCCTCGTGCGTGTTTTCAACCCGTATTTGCTCCTCTTTTGGAACAGCATAGCATTTTTTGATTTTATAGCTCAGCTTTTTGTTTTTACCCTGAACAAGATTGCCGATATAAACCTCATTCTTCAGGATGTCGTTAACGGTTTTGTTATACCACACATTGTTTGTGGCTTTGTTGCCGACATTTATACCTTTTTCTTTCTTGTAAAAGGTGGGATTGCTGACACCGAGTTGATTGAGTTTTCTTACAATATTGCTTACGGACATTCCGCCGACGAACCATTTGAAAATCTGCTTAACCACTTCGGCTGCTTCTTCATCAACAAATCAACAATAAGTTTGTTTTTATTATTTGGGTCCTTTTTATATCCATAAGGTGTGTGAGAGCCAATGAATAAACCGTTCTTCCTGCGGTTGTCCAAAGAATTTCTGATTTTTGCAGAGCCCTCGGCAATATAGTATTCGGCAAAAACGTCTTTGATAGAGTCGGATAAAAACTCACCGATTTGTTTCTGTTGGTAGGGGAGCCTGTCGATACCGTCTATAACGCATATGTAACGTATGCCCTTTGCTGGGAAGTATTCATCCCTATATCTGATTGCTTCCGCCTGATTTCGCATAAAGCGAGTTGTATCCTTGCAAATAACACAGTCAATCAGCCCGCGCTCAATATCTGCAATCATACGGTTAAATTCGGGGCGGTCTGATGTGGAGCCTGATACGCCATCGTCAATGTAATAGCCGACGGTGGTTATATCCTCTTTGGTTTTAACAAAATCGGATAAAATCCTGCTTTGCGCAGTAACAGAGTCGCTCGCTTCCTTTATGTTGTTCTTCGCATCATAATCTTCCCTTGAAAGTCTGATATACAATGCAGCACGCCAAGTTTTATTATTCATTATAAACCCTCCTTAATTAAACCGCAGTTTTGTAGTAATCAATAATAGCGTTTTCAAACGTCTTGCCGCTATTGTTAAAATTGGCTTTAATAACAATGCCGTTTGATTTGATTTCATAAGGATTTCTAACAGAGTCAATAAATTTAACGATCCGGTCTTCTTTGCTATCGGTAGGGTTAATGTATACTTTATTAATATCAACGATCTTTTCATTATCGTTGTGGTTTGCTGCTTCTTCGCGTAACGCGTTTAATTTTTCA
>CAJOJV010000013.1 GCA_905234995.1 uncultured Eubacterium sp.
CAAGTGTACCGAACTCCTGTTCAAGAATATCTGTATTCAGTTTACAAATAAAACTGTACTCATTGAATTCCATATCCATACCTCTTTGCAGGTATGATAGCATATTTCAAATAGTTATTCAATATCTTTTATAATTTCATCATAAAACTGATTGGTGTATTCGTTCATTTCGTTACATATCGGAATCGTTTCGGGGAGATAACACTTATTAGTATTTAGCACGTTCTTTTTCATAAACGCCAGTGTTTCTTTTAGTGTTTGTCCTCTGACAGAACCCGTAATCAGTGTTTTGACCACAGTATAAGTTCTGCCACCTTCAAGCACATGAGCGTCGTGAAGAATCTTACCCTCTATCGTCTCCGGCACTTCACTTCTTTGAGACTCCCAAGCGATTTTTACGATACTGTCAATATCATTTTTATTGTACCCTTGCTCTGCAAGCCAGCTCTTTATTCCTTCCTCGTCGCAGTAAATAAATCCGTGAAAATATGTAGCAAGGATTAAGTATTCATAGTTCACATTATAATTGCTGTTTGCGATAATCTCGTCTATCTTTTTCTTTACAAGTTCAATGTGCCACATATTATGCATTATATCTTTGTCGGCATAATACGGTGTAGCATATTCGATTACTTTTTGTTCGTTAATTTTCATCGATATATTCTCTCCAAACATTAGGAAACTTACGCTGAATAAACTTTGCGTATGAGCACTTTGGAATGTCCCTCATCTTCTTTTCTGTTAGGTATGATTTAATCAATTTATACCAATTCTGTAATTCCTTTTCAGACTTGCTTTCAAAACTTGATATTTCAAGTTCGCCTGCTGCAACCTTTTCCAAAAAATAGTCATAAGCATTAGGTATTTCAATACATTCCTTAACTGGTATTGGCTTAGTACCAAGTCTTGCACAAGGTATATTTTTGAAAGGAATTATATCTTTTTCATCAGCATCAACGATATATAAATATCCTTTCTTGCCCTGCGAGACCTCTTCAAATGCATTTGGATACAACTCATGATAAACCGGAACCCCTTTTTTATTAAAGCCATAAGGGAACCAATAGTACGGTCTTTCAACAGCGTTGCAAACATAGAACGCAGAAACAACATCTACTGTTGTAAGATATATGTATGGTCTGTCATGGTCAGCCTGCCGGGGCTCAAGCACTTTTATATTTTCTGTATTACTACCGTGGTACAAAACCATTTAATCACCATTTTTTATTAAAATATGCCAAATGTCACTACCCTCAAATCCACATTTGCGGTAAACTCCTTCAGGATTTGTACTGTTATCACATTCGCCTGATACGGTTGCAAATTCAGCATGATTTTTCATTATATTTAATGCTTTACATATAAGTGCAGAGGCAATCCCTTTGCCTCTATACTCAGGCAAAACTTGCAGCCATTCTATAATACCCTCGCAAAGATCTGTATCAAGGTCACAAATAATTGATCCAATTAGTTTATTCCCATCAAAAGCGCCAATCCATAGTTCTGGACAATACACCTTTGTTTTAGTAAGACCGTTTATATATTCCGCTGATACATATATATCTGTATGAGTATATGAAGCATTTATCATTTCTACGAGTTCGTTTGATTTAGCTTCAGTTATAATACCATAGTTAAAACTGTTATCGGAACAATCGGGAATATCGTTCAAACTATGTAATAATCTAAAATACTTCTTATCATTGTATTCGTTAAGAAGTGGTTCATTAAAGTTTTGATTATGTACAATTATAATATTATCTGGGATTCTCATATTGGTTGCTTTCCAATATGGAACTGACAAAGTGCCACACGGGTTTTGTTTGTATTCATTTATTGAAATCATAATGGTAACTCCATAAATCCAACTGTAAACGGTAAACTATCAAACTGCTTCGTGCCTTTGTGAATAAATCCAAGCATTTCATACCAGTTTTTCAAAACGGTATTATCTTCAATAATTCCGATAGTTATTCTTTTTGCGTTTGTATTATTAATAGCATAATCTTTCGCATACTCAACCATTTCTTTACCGATTCCTAAATGACGATACTCAGGCAATACTGAAAGATTATTCAACTCAACGCATTCTCCGTTATCAGATAACGAGAAATATCCCACATAAGCACCATTATGATTATACATAAACATATCTGTACCGTTTTCATATTGCTTTTTGAGTTTTTCAATTGACATAAACGCCGTATGATTAGGGCAGTTATTTTTTGTCAAGCCAAACTCATCAGCGACGGTTATAAAACCATTATGAATTATATCAAGGCATATATTAAGTTGTTCTTTTGAATTAACTTTCTCAACCATAATACCACAACCATTATTTTTTATCCAACTCGTCCAAAAGTTTTTTCTTCATATCATCCAGTTCACTGTCGCTCGGTTTATTGGATTTATCATACATTTTATCAAGCGGATACCACCAAATTGGACCTTTTTCGTTATAGCCATATCCTTCTAAATCTCCGGCTCTTCGAGGATTTAAGTGCCAATGCAAATGACCGTCACCCATGCCAAGCAACTCATAATTCATTTTATCGCAGGGAAAGGCTCTTTCAACTGCGGCGGCAACATCAGCCATCTCTGATAAGAATTTATCTTGGAATGACTTTTCAAGCTGACTGAGCTCAGTTTTATGTTCTTTACAAAGGAATAGCGTGTATCCATAAAAATGTTGGAAGTCGCCTATAACCACATACCCAGTTTTAAGTTCTTTTACAAAATATGGATTTGTTCCATTCTTTATCATTTCTATCCTATCGCAAATTAAGCACATATTGTCACCTCCAGATTTACATGCTCATTTTACCATATACGATTATATATTGCAAATTTCATAGAAAAAATCGTTCTGCGATTTATAAGGCGGTTTTTGGCAAAAAAAGTATTGGTCTACGCTTGGCAAATTTGAAAGTTAGCCTTTCAGCTTCAAGTATATGTATTGTGCTTCGCCCCCGTTGTTTCTGTTCGCTGAAATCGGTACCGTCACGCTTTCAACCCCTAAAATGCCGAATTAGGTGTAACTACCTTAAGAACTCAAAACCGAGTCCCGAAAGCCTTGAAAACGCTGATGAAAAAACTGCCAAAAGCGTGACTATATATCCACTAATAAAGAAAAATGGTTTTCTATTACAATTTGTATTATTATGCGCTCTTGAAAAAGATGTTTTTGGGGTGGTCTCTTCGGAAATACAAGTATGTCTTGTTCTGTATCTAATAAATAGACAACGGGATTACAGCATTTTCGGGTCATTAGCAAATATATACGTACAGTATATTAAAAATACGGAAACAGATTTTTCTGTTTCCGTATTCTTGGAGCTGGTGGCCGGACTCTCTTCTCCGGCTATCGAAAGCTCCACCGGAGCTTTCTCCCAATCGCGGCACTAAATGCGCCGCTCTTGGAGGTCGTTTCGAGTAAGCGGAAAACCCGCTTCGGGATTTTTGGAGCTGGTAGTCGGACTCGAACCGACGACCTGCGCATTACGAATGCGCTGCTCTACCAACTGAGCCATACCAGCGATTTTGAAAATATTAATTTTTATGCGCCTGTATACATACTGAATACGGAAGCCGAATTAAAATAAATCGTTAAAATAAAAATAACAAAGAAAACGACTGAAAGGATAAGGAAAATATTCAAAACGGAATAAACCCTTTCCGTTTCCTCAGCCATAACATTCTTTTCCGAATGCATAAGCTTAAGGCAGATTTCCTTTAAGCCAATATTCTTATATACGCACATTACCGCAAGAACTATGTAAGGCAAGCCAAGGAATATCATCATAACGACAACCTTGAACTGGCTTTCGGGAACCTTTCCCAAAATCTGTGAATAGAGAAGAGAAAACGCATATTTATTATAAAGCTCAAACGCAGCAAGAGCAAGCACTGAGCCGACAAACAGCCAGCGGTGCTGATCCTTAACTTCACTGAATTCTCTATATAATTTGTTCATTAAGAACTCCCTCTCTTATTATCAAAGATAATAACATCTCATAAACAACTACAAAAACTATTGTATAATATACTTGCGCAAAAATCAAGCATTATTTAGTAAATTAATCAAGGTTTGATAAACAAATTCAACTGAGGATTTGCGAACCTGCTGCCTGCCGATTTCGCCGAACTGCTGTGTAAAGGTTTTAACCTTGCCATTTATGCTGAAGCCGAAGCACACCATGCCAATGGGTTTAGCTGCCGTTGCGCCGCCGGGACCTGCAATTCCCGTTACGCCGACCCCGACCTCGCTTTTTGCGGCGTTTGCCACGCCGAGCGCCATTTCGCGGGCAACCTCCTCGGACACGACGCCGTAAGCCTCAATGGTTTCGGGATGAACAGAAAGATAATCAATCTTTGCGTCGTTAGCATAAGTCACAAAGGAAACGTCAAGCACGCGCGAAGCATTCGTTACGTTAACGAGCGTTGCCGTGCAGAGCCCGCCCGTGCAGGATTCCGCAAAGGCGATGTGCATTCCCTTTTCAATTAAAAGCTTAACAACCTGTTCCTCAAGTGCCATAAAACCATTCCTTTTGCGGGACGCCGAGGTCGTCGTCCCCTACAGATAAATCCATAAGATTTGCCGGCGGGCGGATGATATCCGTCCCTACGGTGAATTAAGCCTCCGCAGCTGCAAGTTTCTTTGAAACCGAGGCGGACTGAACGATGCGGTTTTTCACCGAGCGGACGTTGATAATCAAATCCTCCGTTTCGCAGGTGAAGCTTTCGCCGTCGTCCGGAATACGCTGAATTACCGAGCATACGAAGCCGTTAAACGTGTCAAACTCATCATCCCGGAGCTCAATGCCGAGCTGCTCGCAGACCTCGTCAATATCAGCGCTGCCTTTAATCAGCCAGTTATTATCATCGAGCTGCTGAATGTCGCTTGCCACGACGCCCTCCTCAACATCATACATATCGCCGACGAGCGCTTCCATTAAATCGTGCAAGGTTATTATACCCTCAAAGCCGCCGTATTCATCAATTATAATTGCAAAATAATTGCGGATGCTTTTCATTTTTTTGAAAAGCACGTTCGCCTTCATTCCGCTCGGAATATAATAAGGCTCATCAACGGCATTGCTGAGGATTGCCGCCTTCGTTTTCTGCGGCAGGCGGAAATAATCCTTTGCATCAAGCACGCCGATAATATTCTCGCTGTTGTCCTTATAAATCGGATAATAGCTGTGGCGGTTTTCATAAATGATTTTGCGCCAATCGGCAGCATCATCAGAAGCATCAAGGGAAACGACGTCAATTCTGTGGGTGCAAATTTGCTCCACGGTGGTGTCGTTAAAATCGAAAACGTTCTGAATCATTTCCGTTTCATCATCGTTAATCGTGCCCTGCTCGTTACCCTGGGAAAGCAGCATTCTGATTTCCTCCTCGGTAACCTTATCGTCGCTTTCATTGGGGTCAATGCCGAAAATGCGAAGCACGAGATTTGTTGAAACTGTCAGAATAAACACGATGGGTCTGAAAATGACCGAAACGCCGAAGAGCATATTGGACATTCCGAGCGCCATTTTCTCCGCCCTTTTCATTGCAATCCGCTTCGGCACAAGCTCGCCGAACACGAGATTGAAATAAGCAAGAATAATTGTGATTATTATTACAACCGCATTGCCGAGCGTTTTCTGCCCAAGCGGAACGCCGATGGAAAGCAGCCACTTTACCACGGGTGCGGCAAAGCTGTCTGCCGCGAAGGCTGAGCTTAAAAGCCCCGCAAAGGTGATAGCAACCTGAATCGTTGCCAGAAAGCGCGAGGGCTGCTCCACAAGCTTTGAAAGACGGATTGCCTTTTTATTACCCTGCGAGCTGAGCTGATGCAGGCGCGCGTCATTCATTGAAATAACGGCAATTTCCGCGCTTGCGAAAACCGCGTTAAGGAAAATCAGAACTATTAAAAGTATTAGTTTGCCAATCATATTTTTTATTTTATCACCAGACTATAAATAATTAATAACGTCGTAAATTTCGGTTACAGTGGGGATATCGGGATTCAAATCCTGATTTTCAAACCAGCCGAAATTCATTCTTATCGGCTTCATTCCCGCTGCAATTGCACCCTGAATATCGTTAACGGGATGATCGCCGACATAGACGCATTCCTCGGGCTTCAAGCCGAGCTTTTCCGCCGTGTATGTAAATATGCCGGCATCGGGCTTTGCGCAATCAATATCGCCTGAAACCACGACGATATCGAGATAAGGCATCAGGCCGCTCTCTTCCATTTTCATATGCTGCAAAACGGAGGGGCCGTTCGTTATAACGCCCGTGATGAAGCCCCTTTTGCGAAGCTCCTTCAAAAGCGGAACCGAGCCTTCAAAAATAACGTTATGCAGCCCGAACTGAGTGTCATAATGCTCTGCAAGCACCTCGGCGGGCGGAGCGTCCTCCCAGCCCCATAAATCAATCAGGGACTGATACCAATTAATGCGGTTAACGTAGCCGCCGTTGCCGGTTTCAACCATATCGCGGCGCCTTTTAAGCGTTTCCTCCTCGGATAAATCGGGGAGGAATTTTTGCATAAAGGTGTCCATATATTTTTCAAATGCAAGAGTTCTGTCCTGCAAGGTTTCGTCAAAATCAAATAATACTGCTTTTATCATAATTAAGCTGAGCCTTAAGCTCCTCAATATCCTTAAAATGTTTTTCCTTGCGGAGATAATTCACAAGCTCCACGGCAACCGTTTTGCCGTACAAATCCCCGCTGAAATCGAAAATATGCGTTTCACAAAGCGGCTTATCAACGCGCCAGGTGGGGCGAACGCCGATATTTGTGAAGGATTTATATTCCCTGCCGTCAACAATCGTGCGGCTTTCATAAACGCCGAATTTGGGAACGGTCAGCCCCACGGGCAAATGCTGATTAATCGTCGGGAAGCCGAGCGTTCTGCCGCGCTCATCGCCCCTGATAACCTCGCTTTCAAAGGTGAAGCAATAGCCGAGCATTTCATTTGCGGCATTAATTCTGCCGTCCTCAAGCGCATGGCGAATTCTTGAAGAGCTGATGGGAAGCCCCTCATAATCCTGAGCCTCAAGAATACGAACCCAGACGTCCTTTGATTCAAGATACTTTCTTAAATCCATACCCGTCCAGGCGGCATTTTTGCCGAAGCGGAAATTGAAGCCGCAGAGAATAACCCCCGCGCCGAACTTTTCAATCAGAATATTATCGGCAAACTCCTCGCCGCTTAAATTCTTGATTTCCTCAAAATCAGCGAAAACCGCATTCGGATAGCGCCGCTCAAATATGCTTTTCTGAAGCAGGGAGAATTTGTTGTTAACGCAATAGATAACAACGTTTTCCGCACCCGTTACAACGATTTTGTGAGCAAGATGCATTCCGTCAAAATCACCGAGTGCAACTGCTTTTCTGTTTTCAAACTCACTCATAATTATCTTTTAATGTAAAGCTTTTCAACCTTTAATTCATTTTCACAAGCTTTGCCGAGACCGAGAAATTCTCCTTCAGGTGAATACACGCGATAAAGGCTGCCCGATTGGAGCGCCTTATTTTTTAGCCTTTGCAAATCAAGCGCGCCGCCGTTTTTAAAGCGGCTTGCCTGAGCATCGCTGACGTTTACCGCTGCATAAGCGCTAAGCGCCTTATCAACGGGCAGAAGCAGATTTTCAAGCTCCTCGCCCTGCTCTGCCATAGCCTGCAAATCGGAAAGATTGCGGCAATCGGAAAGCGAAAAGCCGCAGGCAAAATCCCTGCGAAGCGCAGTCATAACCGCGCCGCAGCCGAGCTTTTTGCCGATATCATCAATCAGCGTGCGGACGTAAGTGCCCTTTGAGCAGAGCACTGAAAGCTGATATAGATTTTCCTCAAGCGGCTTGATTTCAAGGCTTTTAATCTCAATCTCACGCGGCTTTCTTTCAACCTCAACACCCTTGCGGGCAAGATTATAAAGCCTTTCGCCGCCGACTGACACAGCCGAATACATCGGGGGAAGCTGGGAGATTTTACCCTTGAAGCTCTCCCCTGCCGCAATAACGTCCTCAGCCGTTACGGTGACCTCGGACTGCGAAAGCACGTTGCCCGTTATATCAAGCGTGTCGGTGGTTTTGCCGAGCTCAAAAACGGCGGTATAGCCCTTATCCTCATCGGGGAGGTAATCAAGAAATCTCGTTGCCCCGCCGATAAGCACGGGCAAAACGCCCGTCGCCATAGGGTCCAGCGTGCCTGCGTGGCCGACCTTTTTTTCACCGAAAAGCCTGCGAAGGCGCGAGCAAACCCCGAACGAGGTTATATCCTGCGCCTTATCAATACAGATAATTCCGTTCATTATTTATCACCGAGAAGCTGAGCGCATTTATCAATCAGCTGCTTTGTTGCCTCATCAACCGAGCAGTCAAAACGGCACGCCGAAGCCTGCGGATGACCGCCCCCGCCGAAATACTTGGCAAGCTCTGCGGCATTGACGTTTTCAAACGTGCGGATTGAAACCTTGCAGGTTTTATCAGACTTTTCACGGATGGTTAAGCCGATTTCAACGCCCTCAATCTGGCGGGTGAGCGGAGCAAGCGCTTCCGTTTCCGTTTCATTTGAGCCCGTTTTTGCATACATATCCTGAGTTACGGTGATAACCGCAACGCGATCGTTGCAATAAAAGCGCATACTGTTTATTGCAAGCCTTTCAAGCTTTGCATAGGTTTTCGTTTTCGTTTCAAACATTGCGCGGTTGATTGCGCCGTTATCAGCGCCGAGCTCAACAAGCTCTGCCGCTGCGCGGAAAGTTTCCGCAGTAACGGAGGCATAGCGGAAGCAGCCCGTATCGGTTGTTATTCCCGTATAAAGGCAAGCCGCAATGCTTTTATCAATTTGCACGCCGAGCTCTTTAATCAGCTTAAACATCGTTTCACACGCGGCAGCAACCTCTTCAAGCAGCGTTTTTTCAGCAAAAAGAGTGTTTGTGCCGTGATGGTCAATGCAAAGATTGATTTTGCCGCCGTAAATCTCATTCAGCTCGCCGAGAAGATTTTCCGTTGCAACGTCAACTGCAACGATGAACTTCGGCTCAAAATCAACAGCTTCAATACCCTCAAAGAGATAATCATACTTTGCGGGTATTTCATCGGCATTAATAACCCTTGCTCTTTTTCCGAGCGCAAGCAACGCGCGGCAAAGCGCAAAGCCGCAGCCGAGCGTATCTCCGTCCGGATGAGCGTGGGTTAATATAAGAATATCCTCCTGCTGCATTAAAACAGCAGCGCATTCCTTAACATTAATTTTCATTTGAATTCAACTTCTCGAAAATCTTCATTCCCTGTTCGATGGAATCATCGGGAATAAAGGTTAATTCGGGAGCCTTTCTTAAATGGAGATTATTACCGAGCGCGCGGCGGATATAGCCCTGAGCGCTTGCAAGGCCCTTGCAAGCCTCCTTGGCTTCCTCAATTCCGCCCATTGCGCTGACATAAACCTTGGCATAGCTTAAATCGCTTGACACGGTTACGGTTACAACTGAGAGCAGCTTTCCCGCAATGCGGGGGTCTTTAAGCTCACGCATAAGGGAAATTATCTCTCGCTTAATATCCTCCGATATTCTGTCTATATGAAATCCAGCCATAGTTTTTCCTTATTAATCTCTGTATTCCTCTACGATATAGCATTCAAAGATATCCCCTGCCTTGATATCATCCCAGTTTTCAAGGGAGATACCGCATTCGTAACCGGAGGAAACCTCTTTAACCTCATCCTTGAAGCGCTTGAGATTTTTAATCTCAGTATCTGCCAGCTCCTTGCCGTCTCTCATTACGCGGACTCTGCCGTTGCGGCGAACCGTGCCGCTTGTAACGAGCGAGCCGGCGATTGAGCCGACGCTTGAAAGCGTGTAAACCTCGCGAACCTCAACCGTGCCCGTATCAACATTGCGGTGCTTAACGGAGCGCATACCTCTCATTGCGGATTCGATATCCTCGATTGCATCGTAAATAATGTTATACTGCTTAATTTCAACGCCATCCCTTGCAGCATTGTCAGCCGCAACCTGCTCAACGCCCGTTGCGAAGGCAACGATGATTGCGTTTGAAGCGCTTGCAAGCATAACGTCCGAATCGTTAACCGCGCCGACTGCGCCGTGAATAATTCTTACGCGAACCTCATCGTTTTCAATCTTGAGAAGCGACTGCTTAACAGCCTCAACGGAGCCCTGAACATCAGCCTTAACGATGATGTTAAGCTCCTTGAGCATACCCTCCTCAATTGTTGAGAACAGGGTGTCAAGCGTAACCTTCTGATAAAGCTTGAATTCCTCTTCCTTAGCCTGAGCCTTTCTCTGCTCAACGAGCTCGCGTGCAAGCTTTTCATTTGAAACAACGTTAAAGTCATCGCCGCTCATCGGAGCCTCATCAAGACCCATAATCTCAACGGGAACGGACGGACCTGCGCTGTTGAGCTTCTTGCCGCGATAATCCGTCATAGCGCGAACTCTGCCGACTGCGGTGCCAGCAACAACGTAATCGCCCGCATTAAGAGTACCGTTCTGAACGAGGAAGGTTGCAATCGGACCTCTGCCCTTATCAACCCTTGCCTCAATAACGACGCCCTTTGCGGTTCTGTTCGGATTAGCCTTAAACTCGGAAACCTCTGAAACGAGCAAGATTGTTTCAAGCAGCTTATCAATGCCCATACCCGTTTTAGCGGAAACGGGAACGCAGATTACGCTGCCGCCCCATTCCTCGGGAACGAGCTCATGCTCTGTTAACTGCTCCATAACGCGGGTCGGATTAGCGCCCTCTTTATCCATCTTGTTGATGGCAACGATGATTTCAATGCCTGCTGCCTTAGCATGGTTGATTGCCTCAATAGTCTGCGGCATAATACCGTCGTCAGCGGCAACGACGAGCACAGCGATATCCGTTGCCATTGCACCCCTTGCACGCATTGCGGTGAATGCTGCGTGACCCGGAGTATCAAGGAAGGTGATTTTTTCGCCGTTAACCTCAACCTGATATGCGCCGATTGCCTGAGTAATTCCGCCCGCCTCGGTGGAGGTTACGTCGGTATCGCGGATAGCGTCAAGAATTGAGGTTTTACCGTGGTCAACGTGACCCATTACGCAGACAACCGGAGGACGGGTAATTGCATTTTCATCATTCTCAATTTCCTCTTCGATAATCTGCTCCTCAATAGTTACGACAACCTGCTTTTCAACCCTTGCGCCAAGCTCGGTTGCAACGATTTCGGCAGTATCGTAATCAATAACCTCGTTAACCGTTGCCATTACGCCGAGGCTCATAAGCTTTTTTATAACCTCGGTTGCAGTCATACGCAGGAGTGAAGCAAGCTCGCCGACGGTGATTTCATCCGGCACCTGAATTTTAATCTGCTGCTTCTTTCTCTGCTCTGCAATTCTGGCAAGGCGCTGTGCCTCGGTTTCCCTTTTCTTGGAAACGGGGCGCTTTTTCTTATACTGCTTTGATTTCTGATTAAGCTTTTGCTTTTTCTGATAATCGCCCATTGAAGCTGCGGGAGCGATATCCTCATATTTCTGATTATATTTTTCAAGGTCAACGTTATTATAGCGGGTATCAATCCTGCGCTGTTCGCCCTTCGTGCGCGCCTGCACGGGCTGAGCCGCCTTTTTCTTTGCCTTTTCCTCTGCTCTTTTTGCAGCCTGCTCCGCCATCTGCAGAATTGCAGCCTGGCTTTCACGCTTCTTATCCTTTTCGGTTACAGCCTTTTTCTTTTCGGCAGGCTTCTTGGGTTCAGCCTTTTCCTTTTTCGGCTTCTGCTCACCTGATTTAAAATAAGCGTCAAAATTATCAACGCTGTTTGCAAGGGTGAGCTTATCAAAAAGAATATTCAGCTCTTCTTCTTCAAGGACGGTTGATGCTTTTTTGGCAGGGCCATCGCAATACTCGCCGAGAATTCCGATTATTTCCTTGCTTGTTAAGCCGAAATCCTTGGCGATATCGGAAACCTTTACCTTAATAACCATATAACTTTTCCTCCTTATTCGTTCAAAAGAGATTCGATTTTCTTTGCAAAATTTTCATCATCAACGGTTATAATTCCTGCCTTATAACCGAGGGCAAAATGGATTTCATCAATTGATTGGGTAAGATTAATGACAGGAATATCGCGGCGCTGCTTTTCAATGAAAAACAGCATATCCTTTTTTGCCCTTTCAGAAATATCGTTTGCAAAAAGCAGCAGCCTTGCTTTGCCCGAGGCGATTGACTTTGCCGCCATATCGTGCCCCATTGAAAGCCTGCCCGCACGCCTTGCAATGCCAAGCATTGAAAGCAGTTTATTATTCGTTTGCTGCTCCATTCAAAATCTCTTCTTCCATTTTTTCATACACGGCATCCTCAATTGAAACCGAGAACGCACGCTCGAACGCTTTTTTCTTTCTTGCCTTTTTGAGGCATTCTATGTTATTGCACACGTAAGCGCCCCTGCCGTTTTTCTTGCCTGTTAAATCAATGCTGATTTCACCATCGGGGCTTTTAACGGCGCGGATAAGCTCCTTTTTCGGAAACATTTCGCCGCAGCCAGTGCACATACGCTTTGCTTCTTTTTTCTGTTTCATGTTCATCACTCTGAATTAATTAGTCTGCAGGGCCTTCATAGAAGCCTGATTCGGGCTTGATATCAATTTTCCAGCCCGTAATCTTAGCGGCAAGGCGAACGTTCTGGCCCTTGTTGCCGATTGCAAGGCTGAGCTGATCGTCAGGCACGGTTGCGCGGCAGGCAGGCACGGTTTCATCAAGGATTTCAACCTCAACTACTGCTGACGGTGCAAGCGCTGCTGCAACGAATTCCGCAGGATCCTCGCTGTATTTAATGATATCAATTTTCTCGCCGCCGAGTGCGTCAACGATATTTGAAACGCGCTGACCTCTCGGGCCGATGCAGGCGCCGACGGGATCAATTTCATCATCGGTGCTGTAAACCGCAATCTTCGTGCGGGAGCCTGCCTCACGGGAGATGGATTTGATTTCAATTGTGCCGTCAAAAATCTCGGGAACCTCGGTTTCAAAAAGGCGTCTTACAAGACCCGGGTGAGTTCTTGAAATAAGAATTTTGGGACCCTTGCCTGCCTCGCGAACGTCAACGACGAAGATTTTGATATTGTCGCCCTCGGTGATAACCTCGCCCGGGATTTGCTCGCTCTTCGGAAGGATTGCGGTTGTTTTGCCGATTTCAAGGGTTGCGTTGCCCGTTACGGGGTCAATGCGATTAACCTTAGCCGTGATGAGCTCCTGATTCTTGCTCTGGAATTCCTCAAGCTGCTTACCCCTTTCAGCCTCGCGGAGAGCCTGACGGATAACCTGCTTTGCCGTCTGTGCAACGATTCTGCTGAAATCCTTCGTTTTAAGCGGGATATCAATGGTTTTGCCCACCTTTGCGGACTTGCGGATTGCCTGAGCCTGCTCAAGGGTTAAATCCGTATCGGGATCCTCAATCTCCTCAACAACGTTCTTCGTTGCATAAACCTTCATTTTTTCCTTTTCGGGATCAATATCGCAGTGCACGATATCCTTGCCGTTGTAATTATGCTTTGCAGCAGTGCAGATTGCCGTTGCAATCTTTTCATAAAGATAATCCGACGGGATTCCCTTTTCCTGCTCAAGCATTTTAACTGCTTCAAAAAATTCCTTGTTCATTTTTTCCTATCATCCTTTCCGAATTATATTTCAACATTAAAATCATTTATATCAAAATCATCCAGCTTGACGTAAGAGCAATCCTTTTTATCAACCGAAAGCTCCTTACCGTCCTGCAGCCGAACAATTATCTGACCCTCGTTATAGCTTTCCAGCACGCCCTGAAAATCACGCACGCCGTCAATCGGGCGGATTGCGCGGAGCATTACGGGAGAGCCGATATATTTTTCAAAATGCTCATCCTTTTTAAGCTCCCTTTCAATGCCGGGCGAGGAAACCTCAAGCATATAGGACTGCGAAATCGGGTCCGCCTCATCGAGGGGCTTTGTGATTGCGTGGGTTAAATCGACGCAATCATCAACGGAAACGCCGCCGTCCTTATCAATATAAACTCTTAAATACCAATCCGTGCCCTCTTTTTTGAAGGTGACGTCCCATAGCTGCAAGCCGAGCTCCTCAGCATAGGGGGCGATGATTTCCTGCACGCGGTCAACGGTATTTTTACCTGCCATATCGGAAAACCTCCCTACAAGAATATGAGAGCGGCTCTTTTTCAAGCCACTCTCACTTTCGTTTATATTCCAACAATACGTAATATAATATATAATTTATTATTTGTCAAGAATATTTTATTTAATTCTGTAAATATTTCCCTCAAAGGCGCGAAGCTGATTTGCAGGCTTGTCCTTGGTTGAAAGCAGAAGCTCAAAGGAATCCGTGGCATACGGGCGGGGCTGAGGCTTTGCACTAAGGTTAAGCTCAACGTAATAAAGCTCGCGCTCATATTCCCTGTAATAGCAGAACATGGGAGCTTTGACATCCCCTGTCCTGAGAAAATCACCGTAAACGAGGGCGGGCGTGCTCTTTCTCAAAGCGATTGCTTTTTTATAAAAGCTGAAAACGCTTTCGGGGTTTGCCATTTCATCGGCGGCGTTATAGCGGTGATAATCCGAGGTGATTTTAAGCCACGGAGCGCCCGTTGTGAAGCCTGCATTTTCACTGTCGCTCCAATGGAACGGAGTGCGGGCGTTATCGCGGGTGCCCGTTTTTGCGCGGAAAAACGCTTTATCCGCGGGCTTGCCCTTTTCAACAAGCTCTTTATACGTATTAACCGCCTCAACGTCGTTCATCTGCTCAATGCTTTCAAAATCGCCGTTGCCCATTGAAAGCTCCTGCCCCTGATAGATATATGGCGTGCCCCTTAAGGTCATTTCAATCAGGGCGCAAATTTTTGAGATATCCTCGCGGTATGCGCCGGTTTTATCCACCTTGCTGACGATGCGCGGATTATCGTGATTTTCAAAGAAAACAGCAGGCCAGCAATGATTGGTGTAGCCCGTCTGAAAGCGCTCAAATTCCTGCATTACCTTATACAAATCATAATCATAATAATCATAATTTGAATGCCCCTGATTCATAAGGAAATCAAAGTTGAACACGGTGTCAAGCTCGCCTCGGAAATCTGCGGTGAGCATTTTATCCATTTCAATGCCTGCGCCGCCGCATTCGCCGACGGTGTAAACATCATAATTGCCGAAGGTTTTTTCACGCATCTCGTGCAGATATTCGTGAAGACGGGGGCCGTAAAAATAATACTCTGCGCCCTTGTAACCCGTGAGCATACCGAGGAAAGAATTTGCCTGAGGCAAGCCGGGGGTTTTGCTGATGAAATTGATGACGTCCATCCGAAATCCGTCAATCCCCTTATCAAGCCACCAGAGCATCATTTCATAGACGGAATTGCGGACAGCCTCGTTTTCCCAGTTTAAATCCATCTGCTTCTTGGTGAAAAGGTGAAGCGCCCACTGGTCAAGCTCCTCATAATAATTCCACGCAGAGCCTCTGAAAAGCGAAACCCAATTGTTGGGCGGAGTGTTGCCGCCGTCCGTAGCGTCACGCCAGATATAATAATCGTGATAGGGATTATCCTTTGACCTGAGCGCCTCTTTAAACCATTCGTGCTCGTCGCTCGTGTGGTTAACGACGAGGTCGATAATCAGCTTCATACCGCGCGAATGCACCTCGGAAAGCAGCTCGTCAAAATCCTCCATCGTGCCGAACTCCGCCATTATCTTCTGATAATCGCGGATATCATAGCCGTTATCGTCATTCGGGGAATCATAAAAGGGCGAGCACCAGATTGCGGTTACGCCGAGCTCCTGAAGATAATCCAGCTTTTCCGTTATGCCGCGCAAATCGCCGATACCGTCGCCGTTGCTGTCATAAAAGGAGCGGGGATAAATCTGATAAATTACCGCTTCCTTCCACCATTTTTCCTGCAGCTCGCCCTCATCGGTGATAACCTCATCCTTTTCAAGATTGAACATATCGCAAATGGTCTGAACTGTTTTCTTATCAAGTAATCCTGCGGTTACGGTGGTTAAGGTTTTAAGCTTAATTGAGCCGATTGCCTTTTTTTCAAGCAGCGCGGTAGGCAATCTCAGGGCAAGGAAAAGCTTTTCAACAACGTCCTTTGCCATAGGATTAACCATAGCTTCCTTAATAGTTGTGTTTGGCGTAATTTTAATCATAAATGCTCATCTCCGAAAAAGCCTCCCCGCCGGAACGGGGAGGCTGAAAAAGTTTTTATTAATAGATACCCTGTGCAAGCATTGCCTTTGCAACCTTTTCAAAGCCTGCAATATTTGCGCCTGCAACGAGGTCATAGCCAAAGCCGTATTTTTCAGCAGCCTCAACTGAATTCTTGTGAATAGCAATCATTGCATTATGAAGTCTTTCATCAACCTCTTCAGCTGTCCAAGCAAGGCGCTGGCTGTTCTGGCTCATTTCAAGACCTGATGTGCAAACGCCGCCTGCGTTAACTGCCTTTGAAGGAGCAACGATGATTTCGGGATCATTCATAAAGAATTCAAGAGCATCAGCCGTTGTAGGCATATTGGAAACCTCTATGTAATACTTAACGCCGTGTGCCTTGATTGCCTGAGCATCATCAAAGTTAACCTCATTCTGAGTTGCACAAGGCATAACGATATCAACATCTGCAACTTCCCAAGGCTTCTTGCCTGCTACGAATACAGCGGAGTCAAACTTATCGGCATAATCTTCAACCTTATCTCTGCCGCTTGCACGCATTTCAAGCATATAATCAAGCTTTTCATCAGTGGTGATGCCGTCTTTATCATAGACATAACCGCTCGGACCGCTGATGGTTACGGGGATTGCGCCAAGCTCTGTGAGCTTCTTAGCAGCGCCCCATGCAACGTTACCGAAGCCTGAAAGAGCAACTCTCTTGCCCTTAATGGTATCGTTCTGATGCTTGAGAACCTCGCAAAGATAATAAACAGCGCCGAAGCCGGTTGCCTCAGGTCTGATTAAAGAACCGCCGTATTCGATGCCCTTACCTGTAAGAACGCCGTTTTCATAAGCATCTCTGATGCGCTTGTACTGGCCGAAAAGATAGCCGATTTCACGACCGCCAACGCCGATATCGCCTGCAGGAACGTCAACATTAGGACCGATATGACGATAAAGCTCTGTCATAAACGCCTGGCAGAAGCGCATAATCTCGCCCTTGCTCTTGCCTCTCGGGTCAAAGTCTGAGCCGCCCTTACCGCCGCCCATAGGAAGACCTGTTAAGGAATTCTTAAACACCTGCTCAAAGCCGAGGAAGTGCATAATGCTGGGGTTAACAGTCGGATGGAAACGAAGGCCGCCCTTGTACGGACCGATTGCAGAGTTGAACTGAACGCGGAAGCCGCGGTTAACCTGAGTTTTGCCCTCATCATCAACCCATGCAACGCGGAAGGAAATGAATCTTTCAGGCTCAACCATTCTGCCGAGAATATCCTCTTCAACATACTCGGGATTAGCCTCGATAACCTTTTCAAGAGAACCTAAAACCTCTCTTACGCACTGAAGATATTCAGGCTTATCAGCATCTCTTCTTTCAACGGTCTTAATGACCTGTTCAATATAAGCATTCATTGGAAATGCCCTCCTTATAACAAACTTCACACTAATTATATACCTTATTCTGCCTAAAATCAATCAGGCAAGGATAAGCAATATATATAATTTTACAATAATTATTTGTGCACATTGCACATTGATTTAAATCCGAAATCGGCAGAACCGCAGGGTTTTATTTTCTCACGGCATTTTTCCAATCAACAAAATTTAAAACGTCGCGCATGTCCTCATCGCTCATACTGCGAAGGGTATTAATAAGCTTAGTCTCAGCGTTATTCAGCTCCATCTTATTTCTCTCGACAACGTATTTTTCTCCGTTTTCACAGACAAAAACACTATTTGAGGAATTATTATCCCTGCATTCCGAAACGAGATAATCCACGCTTACTCCGAAATAATCCGCAATTTTTACGAGCACCTCAAGCTTAGGCTCTGTTGATATTTCATATCTGCGATAGGTGGTGCCCTTAATTCCGATTGCATCCGCAACCTGCTGTGATGACACGCGCTTTTGCTTGCGAAGCGCAATAAGCGTTAATGCAAACGGTGATTTTTCCTGCACAAAACCTCCCCCTTTCATAGTTTGTTGTGATTATTATACACAAAATCCGACATAATATCAATATTATTCACATAATTTTTACTTTTTTTATTCAGCGCTGCAGCAATATGTAAATTATTACAGATATCGCCCAACTGTTGACAAAAGAATTACAGAAATGTTAATATATATAAGATTTATTTAATTATTTATGCGGGAGTGATTTGATGAAAAAGCGAATAATCTGCATAATACTTTCGGTTATGACGGCTCTTACGGCAAGCCTGCCTGCAGGCTTCACCGCATTTGCGGACACCTACGAGGAGCAGCTGAAAAAGGCGGGCTTCCCGAGCTCGTATATTCCGCAGCTCGTTGCGCTGCATGAAAAATATCCGAACTGGAAATTTCAGACGCTTGCAACGAACGTTGATTTTTCAACCGCAGTTGCTCAGGAGCGCACTCCCCACTCACAGCAGCTTATCCAGAAATACTCGGGCAATAACAACAAGGGCTATTACTGCGGTTGTTCAAGCTGCTACAAAAACGGCGCTTACGTTATTCAGGAGGGCGGCAGCTGGGTTTCAGCCTCACTTTCAGCGGTTGAATACTATATGAACCCCGGCAATTTCCTTGATGAAAAATACATCTTCCAATTTGAATCCACGAGCTACGATTCGGCTCAGACGAAAGACGGCGTTGAAACGATTATCTCAAAAACCTGGATGGCTAATTCCAAAATATATTATCTTGATGCAAACGGCGTTAATCACCTTTACAATAATTCTAATTACAAAGACGGCATAACCTATTCACAGGCAATTATGGAGGCGGCAAAAAACAGCGGGCTTTCCGCATATTATCTTGCCTCTAAAATCGTGCAGGAGGTTGGCGGCAAAACGAATTCCGCAACCGGCGCAAGCGGCACGAATTCAACCTATCCCGGCATTTATAACTACTATAACATCGGCGCTTACAGCGGCGGGCTCGACGGGCTGAAATGGGCTGCAACCTCAACAACCACCTCCGCAGGCACGACGTATAAAACGAACACTAATGCGTATATGCGCAGCGGTCCCTCCACAAGCTCTTCAAAGGTGCTTAACGATTCCGTTCCCAAGGGCACGACGCTTACGTACATATCCGCAACGGACAAGCAGAGCGACGGCTATGTTTGGTACAACGTTTCGGCAAAAATCGGCGGCACGACCTATACGGGCTATATCCGCTCAGACCTCGTTACGGTTACGACGAGCTCGGGCACGACGGACAAATACAAGCGCCCGTGGACGAACCCCTTCGTTTCAATTTATCAGGGCGCAAAATACATTGCAACCAATTTCTCCTCAACCCAGAACACGGGTTATCTGCAGAAATTTAACGTTAACCCCGCTTCAACTAACAGATATAACCACGAATATATGGCGAACGTGCAGGCGGCGGTTTCCGAGTCGCTGACCTCCTACAACGCATACAAAACGGCGGGGCTGCTTTCCTCTGCAAAAACCTTTATTATTCCAATTTACAAAAACCTGCCCGATGAAAACCCGTACAGCTGGCAGCTTGGCTCTGACGGCTATTGGTATCTTTACGACCAGAGCGGAACGAAACAGACGGGCTGGCGCTACGTTGGCGAAAAATGGTATTATATGAATAGCGACGGCAAAATGCAGGTCGGCTGGAGATTAATTAACGGAAAATGGTATTACCTCAGCAGCTCGGGCGCTATGGTGACGGGGCTTCAGAAAATCAGCGGCAAATACTATTACTTTGATTCAAAGGGCGCTATGGCGACAGGCTGGGTGCAGCTGAACGGAACCTGGTATTATTTCAATGCTGACGGCGACGCCGCCATCGGATTTAAAACGGTTTCAGGCAAAACCTATTATTTTGACAGCGAAGGCAAAATGCTGACGGGCTATCAGCAGATTGACGGCGAATGCTATTTCTTTGATGAAACGGGCGCAATGATTAAGGGCTGGTATAACGACGGCACCTACACCTATTATTTCCAAGACGACGGCAAGGCGCTGCACGGCTGGCAAATTCTTGACGGCAAGAAATACTATTTCAATAAGGCGGGCATAATGTTCGTTCAGTGGCGCAGGCTTGAAAACATCTGGTATTACTTCAGCACCGACGGCGTGCTCAGAACGGGCTGGCAGAAGATTGATAATTCCTGGTATTATCTTGACCCTGAAACGGGAGCAAGATACAGCTCCGGAGTTAAGCAAATTGAAAGCGATTACTACGGCTTTAACGGCAACGGCGTTATGCAGAAGGGCTGGTTTACCGAAGGAAAATATAAATACTACTTCAGCTCAAGCGGCGCTGCGCTGCACGGCTGGCAGACGCTCAGCGGCAAGAAATACTATTTCAACAAGGCAGGAATAATGTTTGTTGAATGGAGAACGCTTAACGGCAAATGGTATTATTTCGGCACGGACGGCGTGCTCAGAACGGGCTGGCTGCTGCTTAACAACAACTGGTATTACCTTGAGAGTGACGGAAGCAGAGTTACCTCCGCAAGCAAAACCATCAAGGGCAAAACCTATAACTTCGATGCAAACGGCGTTTGCACAAATCCATACTAAGAAAAAAGCTTCTCCTAATCGGAGAAGCTTTTTTAGTGGTCAGTGGTCAGTTGTTTAGTATTGCATCATCTTCTTGCGGGAGGCGGGAGCGGATTATTATCATCATAATTTGATTTCTGCTCCTCCTGCTTCTCGGCTGCCTCTGCGCGCTTTCTGCGGCGGGCTTCCTTCTTTTTATAATTGCTGACAACCATTGAAACATAAACGATTATAAACAGGAGGATGAGAAGGAAAATGATTTTTACAAGCGTTAAGCCGAAGAAGGCTTTAACGGCGTTAATTACCTTCAGGAAGGTTGAAAGCTCCACGCTCTGCGCCGCAACCAGTTCAACCGTTGCAACCACCTCGTCGCCGTAAATTATATCCGCCGTGCATACGTCGTCGCCCTGCTGAATGGGAGCGGAAACGTATTCGGGCTTATTCTGCGACTTAATGATAACCGTTGATTTATCAAGGCTTGCGGGCACGATTGCCGCAATATCCGTTTTGGCAACGAGGCGAACGCTGTCCGCATCCTTACCGTCCTTAACGGCAACCTCATCAAGAATTTCATTCTGCTGAACGAGGGTTGAATATTTAAGGCTGTTGAACGCCCAGTTAAAAAGCGTCGCCGCGTCAATAAAGGAGCATTTTTCCTTATATCCGTCGTTATTATAATCTATTACGGGAGCGCCCATAACGACGGCGAGATAGTTATAGCCGTCCTTGCTTGCGGTGGTGATAACGCAATAGCCCGCAGCATCCGTTGAGCCTGTCTTAATGCCCTTGGCGTACTTATAGTAATATGAAACGTAGCCCGAGCGGAGCATCAGATTCGTGTGATAAAAATTAGTGCCGTTATACTCATACTGAACGGTCGTTGAAATTTTCATAAAGGTTGAATTCTGCACGGCATCCAGCGCAATTTTCGCCATATCCGAGGCAGTGGTGTAATGATTATCATCGTGAAGCCCGTCGGGATTAACGAAATTAGTGCCCTCGCAGCCGAGAGAGGCGGCGTAATCGTTCATCATCTGAACGAAGCCCTCCCTGCTGCCGCCGACGTATTCAGCCAGAACCTCCGTTGCATCGCAGGCAGAATGAACCATCGTGAGATAAAGAAGCTGCTCAATAGTCAGCGTTTCGCCGACCTTGAGGTTTGCAACCTGCGCGCCCGTGCCGAGAAGCACGTCATAAGCAGACTGGGAAACGCTCGTCGTGGCGCTTAAATCGGGCACGTTATTGAGCGTTACCATCGCCGTTACGATTTTCGTGAGCGAGGCGGGATACATTTTTTCATCCTGATTTTTCTGAGCAACGACGGGATAACTGCCGTCGTCAAGATTAATCAGCATATACGCCTCGGAATACAAATCCACGTCCGGAGTATAAACGGCGGCGCCGGCAGGCATTGCCGAAATAAGAAGCACCGCTGATAAAAGCAAAGCTAAAAATAATGACGATATTCTTTTCATACACTTGACACCTTTTGAAAGAAAATATATTATAAATATGTTATTTTCAAATAAGATATTTATATTTTAACACTTTTATCGGCAATTGAAAAGTGGAATTTATTATTTTTTCAGGTGAATTATGATTTATATTACAGGTGACACCCACGGCGATATTTCCTTTTTCAGAAACCCGAAGCTCAGAAAGCTCGGCGAAAAGGATATTCTTATCGTCTGCGGCGATTTCGGCTTTCTCTGGGACCCGCATAACGAGAAGGAGCACAAGAGCTTTGACGCGCTTCGCAAAAAGAAATACACGATTTGCTTCGTTGACGGCGCACACGAGAATTTTGACATCATTAATTCCTACGCGCCCTACCGCTGGAAGGGCGGCAACACGCACAAGATTGCGGAAAACATCTATCATCTTATGAGGGGCGAGATTTTCACCCTTGAAAACAAAACCTTTTTCGTGCTTGGCGGCGGCGAGAGCGACGACCGCGATATGAGGCAGGAGGGCGTTTCCTGGTGGGAGGCCGAAATGCCGAATGCGGAGGAAATCAAAAACGCAGAGGACAACCTTAAGGCTTATGATAAAAGGGTGAACTTCATTCTGACCTACGAGGCTCCCGCGGTTGCAAAGGACTTTTTAAAGCTGCACACAAACGAAGCGGTTAAGATATCTCCGCTCAACACGTATCTGCAGAATTTGACGAAGGACGTTGAATATTACCACTGGTATTTCGGCTCGCTGCACACTGACGTGCAAATCAGCAAGAAAATGACCGCGGTTTTTAACGAGATTTACGAAATAAAATAAAAGTTTTATTATTATTTTTTTGTGAATATACTGTTAACATAATTGTTTTTGCAAATGATTTGTGGTAATATACTAAACTGTTAATTAAAAACATATAGGAAAGAGGGAGAGATTATGTTTTTTTTGACGGGCGGCATTGCAGTTATTATCTGCGCAGTTATTGAATTCTGCTTTTTCTGCAAACAGAAAAAGGCATTGGGCTGCATCGGCATTCTGATTAAGCATCTTGTTATTGATTATTCGGTTGCTTTATCACTGCTGCTGAAGGTGTTTAAATATCAGCATTTTCTGGACACCTCCAATTACGGTGCAACGAACTTTTTCAAATTCGGCTTGCTGACATTCGTTGTTGGCGCAATCGTGGTTGTGATTACCGCGTTTTGCAAAAGCATCGTTGCCTTTGAGCACGAGCCGTTTAACCGCAATAAAAAGGGCAAAATCAGCAAGGGCTTTATGGCTCTCGGTATTATCGGAAGCCTGCTTGTGTTCCTTGCCTGCGTTTGCTGGTTCGGCACGGAATGGAGCTTAGCATCCTTCGGCAAGGTTACCGCGGAGCAGCTTGTTATTAATATGACGGCACCCGGCGGCGCTGAGGACAGCGTTTATACCTCAATAATTGAGGGACCTTTTGTTTACACCCTTGCAATCACAAGTGCTTTTGCATTTGTTTACTATCTGCCGTTTAAGCTGATTTACAACGGAAAGAAAAAGAAAATCACCTTCTTCAACGGGCTTGCGCGCCGCATAATCTGCCTCGTGCTCGCCTGCGGAATGCTTTACGGCGGTATTAGCCACGGCGTTAAGGAATTTGACCTTAAGCAGCTTTACTACGCATATTACAAAACCTCAACCATATTTGAGGATGAATACGTTAACGCAAAGACTGCGGAGCTCACCTTCCCCGAAAAGCCGAGAAATCTTATTCACATCTATGCAGAGTCGCTTGAAAACAGCTTTCTTTCAAAGGCTTTCGGTGGCAACGTTGACGTTAACCTTATGCCTGAGCTGACAGAGCTTTCCTATGAGGGCTACATTTTCTCTGACACGGAAAACAAATTCGGCGGTCCGCAGGAGCCGATGGGCACGCAGTGGTCAATCGCATCAATGGTTAACCAGACCACCGGTCTTCCGATGAAGATGCCGAACGCGCCTAACGACTACGGCAGCGAGGGCAACTTCCTTCCCGGCGCCTGGTCGCTGATGGATATACTTACCGAGCAGGGCTATGAGCAGACGGTTATGTTCGGCGCTGACGGTAACTTCGGCGGGCTTAAGTATTACTTTATGAGCCACGGCAACACGACCGTTTTTGACCTTGGCTATGCAAGAAGAAACGGACTTGTGCCTGAGGACTACAAGGTTTGGTGGGGCTACGAGGACGATAAACTTTACGAATTCGCAAAGGATGAGCTTACCAGAATGTACGAAACCGGCAAGCCGTTCAACTTTATGATGGAAACCGCCGATACTCACAGACCCGGCGGCTACATCGGCGAGAACACGCCGACCCCGTACGAAAGCAGCTACGCTAACGCCGTTGCTTACAGCACGGCGCAAATCGTTGAATTCGTTCGCTGGATTGAGGAGCAGCCCTTCTACGAGAACACGACGATCGTTATTATCGGCGACCATCTGAGCATGGAAACGGATTTCTTTGAGGATTACGGCTTCACTGATGATTATGACAGAACGCAGTTTAACCTCATTCTCAACCCCGCTCCGAACGTTGACGTTTCAGATGAGAAGGTTTTCCACAACAGACTGTGGAGCAATATGGATATGTTTCCGACCATTCTTGCCGCAATGGGCGTTGAAATCAAGGGCGAGAGGCTCGGCATCGGCACGAACCTTTTCTCCGGCAAGGATACGCTGATTGAGAAATACGGCTTTGACACGCTGAACACGAATCTTCAGATGAAGAGCGAGCTTTACGCAAACGAAATTCTGATGGACCCGACGGCGTATGACAATGCAGACCCGTACGTGCTTGAAACGACGACTTTAAAAACGAGCAATTAAATGATAAAACGCTGTTGCGATTGCAACAGCGTTTTTTGTTTGCTTTGGATTATTCTTCGCTCTTTTTAAATTGCGCGTTAATAATATATATTCCGATTGAAACGAGCGCAAGTGCCGCAAGGTTTTTCAGCGCGAACGCCTCCGCAGCCTCGCCGATAAGCAATGCGGAAAGCAGCACGCCAAACACGGGATTTAAAAATCCGAACACCGTTACGCGGGAAACGGGATTATGCTTTAGCAGAATGCTCCACACCGTGTAAGCCACGGCGGAAAGCAAGCCAAGATACAGCAGAAGCAGCAGCGGCTTAACCGAAAGTTCTGCGCTTATTCTGCCGCCCGTTGAAAAGCCGAGCGCAAGCATTGCAAGTCCGCCGATGAAAAACTGCCAGCCCGAAAGCATTACGGGGCTTTCCGTTTTTGAAAAGCGCTTTATCAGCACGCCGGAAATTGCCGAGCACAGCGTTGAAAGGATAATCATACCCTCTCCCATAAAGGAGAAGCCCGCCGCAAAGCCGCCCGCGCCTGCGTTAACGATTATTACGCCCGCAAAGCCCGCCGCAGTGCCGAGCAGCTTGAGCCAGGTGAAGCGCTCCATTTTCAGTATCAGCGCCGAAATAATCAGCGAAAAGAAAACGCCGAGCGAAACGAGGATGCTTGATTTAACACCGCTCGTGCGCGCAAGCCCGATATAAAAGCAGATATACTGCAGCACCGTCTGAAACAGGGAGATTATTGCAATATGCCCCCATTCCCTTTTGGTTTTGGGAAGCGCTGCACGCTTCTCCGAAGCGCAGGCAAAGGCAATCACGAGCAAGCCCGCAAGCGTAAAGCGCAGCCCTGCGAAAAGGATTTGGGAAGCGCTGTTATCAGCGGCAATTCCGAAAAGCGAATAGCCCGTTTTAACCGCGGGAAAGGCTGAGCCCCAGAGCAGGCAGGAAAGCGCCGCAAGCGGGAGCAGATAATATATTTTTGTGAGTTTAGAGGATGTATTTTTCATAAGCATAAAAGCGGGACGCCGAGGTCGGCGTCCCCTACATTATTATTTAGTCTGCATTAGCGAGCCATTCGTATTCGGGAATATAGATGCGGGTTTTATCCCACGGGTCGCCGTCAAGATGACGAATGAGCCAAACGTAATACATCTCATACCCGGGCGCGGTTACCTGCTGATGGGCGTTGCCGCCCCTTATGCAAAGGCAGGTGCCGTTTTCGGTTTTATAGGGCGTATCGCCCTCAAAGCCTGCGCCGAAGCCCTCAGGATGGTCAAACTGATAATAATAAAGCTCGGGCTGCGGGTGATGATGGGGAGGATAGGACGACCATTTACCCGGCTGATTAAACACCTCGCCCATAACCATATTGGAATACGGAGCGTTATCAAGGTCAAACATCGTTGAAACGATTCTGTGCCCCGTGCCGCCCCACTGGCCCTTGCCGAATTCCTGATAAAGACAATTTTCGGGGTTATAGAAAACGGGCTCCCATTCCTTATCGTTATCCGTTTGCTGAACGAGCACCTCGCTGTCCTCAAGTGCGGTAACCACAGCCTCAACGCCCTTCGGGAAATGCACCGCATAGGGCGTTTTTTTGAAGGGATTTTCCCTTTCGCAGGTTTCGTTAATTCTGCTTCCTACGGAGAAATTAACCTTGCCCGAAAGCAGGAGAATTGCACATTCGTTTTTATCCTCAAAAATACTGAGCGCCTCGCCCTTTGCGAGCCTTTTAACGTAAATATCCATCAGCATTTCTGAGTTTACGCCGTTCATTTCACACAGCACCTTTTTGCCGTTTTCATCATATTCGGGTTTAAATAACATTTATATTCGCTCCTAATTCAATACTTTATTAACGATGAAGCTGTTAATATCCGCATAAACCTCTTCCTTATTAAGCTCGTTAAGGATTTCGTGGCGGCAATCGGGATAAAGCTTTAAGGTGACCTTCTTATGCCCCGTGCCGATAAGATTAGCCTCAATCGTGCGCAGCCCCTTGCCGTATTCGCCGACGGGGTCCAGCTCGCCGCTGACAATCAAAATCGGCAAATCCTTGGGAACGGCGCTGTACCATTCCTTGGTGTTTGCGGCAATATTGAGCTTAACCAAATCGTTCATACCCTGAGCGGAGAAAAGGAAGCCGCAGTATTTATCCTCAATATATTTATCGACGATTGCGTTATCCCTCGTGAGCCAGTCGAACGGAGTTCTGCCCTCAAACTTGGAATTATAAGAGCCGAAGGTGAGCTTATCAAGAGTTTTGGATTTATAAAACTTGCCCTTCGTTTTTGCAATAAATGCCGAAATCTTATCGCCCATTCCCGCAATCGGATTGGGTCCGCCGGTGCCCATAAACACGGCGCCGTCAATTTCATTGCCGTACTGCGCGGTGAAGCAGCGAACGATGAAGGAGCCCATTGAATGGCCGAAAACGATTATCTTTTTATCGGGATATTCAGCCTTAGCCATATCGAAAACGGTTTTCAAATCGGCAATGAGCGCCTTATAGCCGTCCTTTTCGCCGAAATAGCCGCTGATGTTGAAATCAACGTTTGATTTGCCGTGGTTTGCCATATCGTGCATAAACACCGCAAAGCCCTGCGAGGTGAGATATTCAAAATAAGCCTGATACCTGCCCTGATGCTCCGCCATACCGTGGTGCATAACGATTACTGCCTTTACCTCGCCCGAATCGGGAGTATATTCACAGCCGTAAATTTCGCACTGCCCGGTTGCGGACTGAAAATTGAATTCCTTTTTATTCATAATTTTTACCCCTAAAAAACACAGAGCCTTATATTCAGTTGATATAAGGCTCTAAGTATTAATGTTTATTTAATCCCTAAAGCGTTAAGAGAGGCTTATTCCTCTTCTGCTGCCTCTTCTTCCTCGGGAAGGTCTGAAGTGCAGTGCGGGCACTTGGTTGCCTCAAGCGGAATTTCGCTCTTGCAGAACGGGCATTCCTTGGTTGTAACCTCTTCCTCTTCTTCCTTCTTAACAAGTGACTTTGCCTTATTTGCAGATTTAACAATAAGGAAAATTACGAATGCGATGATGAGAAAGTTGAGAATTGCGGAAATGAAAGCGCCGAGATTAACCTTTGTTGCCTCATTGCCCTTGATGATTTCAAAAGCGAAGCCGATATCGGTGCCGCCGATGCAGGCAATAAGCGGATTGATGATGTTATCAATCAATGCGTTAACAATTGCGCTGAATGCGCCGCCGATGATTACGCCGACTGCCAAATCAAGCACGCTGCCCTTAGAGATGAATTCTTTGAATTCAGCAATAAACTTTTTCATAATATTATTCTCCTTAAAATAATAAAGTTTTACAAAATATATAATATCACATAATTCCCGTAAAATCAAATGCAGGAACGAATTTTTTTGAGGAAGAGGAAAGATTTTGCAAAAAAACCTTTTCAAGCCCCAGGGCTTCGGCATAATCCGCAACCTTTTCATATTCGCGCGGGGTGATTTTGCGGTTGATTTCGGGGAAATCCGCAAGCTCGCCGCAGGGGAAATACTGCGCCATAAGAGAAATATAAGTATCCGCAAAATTCGATTTGAGATAATCAAGAATTTCAAGCGAGGAATTCGTGTTTGCAGGCAGAATGAGATGGCGGATAATCATTCCCCTTTTCATCATTCCGTTTTCAAAAATATCCTGCGGGCACTGACGACGCATTTCCGCAAGCGCCGCCATAGCAATCTGCGGATAATCCGCCGCCTTTGAATAGCGCTGCGCCTTATCCGCCCTGATATACTTAAAATCGGGCAGATAAATATCAACGAGCCCATCAAGACTTCTGAGCGTTTCAACGCTTTCATAGCCGCTCGTGTTATAAACGACGGGCACGGGGCAACGCCATTTTGAAAGCAATGCCGCAAGGCGGGGCGCATAATGGGTTGGGTTAACAAGATTTATGTTTTCGGCACCCTGCTCAATCAGGCTTTCAAATATGCCGATGAGCTGCTCATCGCTGACGGCTTTACCCTTATTCTGCGTGCTGATTTCATAATTCTGGCAGAACGCGCATTTAAGATTGCAGCCGCTGAAAAAGACCGCTCCGCTGCCGCCCTTGCCGCTGATGCAGGGCTCCTCCCAAAAATGGAGCGCCGCACGGGCAAGGCGGAATTCGGACGGCGCGCCGCAAACGCCGACTGCCGTTTTCCTGTCCGCTCCGCAATTGCGCGGGCAGGCATTACACACAGCGCTCATCCGATAAGCTCCTTATAGATATCCGCTTTCTTAAACGGAGTTTTTGCGGCAATTTCCTTTGAAGCCTGATTAATGCTCATACCGCCGTCAACGAGCGCCTGAGCCTGAGCAACCGCCGCTTCAAGGCTGAGCTCGGGCTGCTCCTCCTTTTTGCCCTCAACAATCAAAACCATTTCGCCCTTTAAGCCGCCGTCTGCATATTTTTCTGCAGCCTCGGCAAGAGTAGTCCTGATAACCTCCTCGTGGATTTTGGTGAGCTCCCTGACGATGGCAAGCTGCCTGTTGCCGAAGGCGGCATACAAATCCCGAAGCGTGTTTGCAAGCTTATGCGGGGCTTCATAAAAAATCATCGTGCGCTTTTCATCCTTGAGCTCATCAAGATGCTCAAAGCGGGATTTTTTTGAAACGCTCAGAAAGCCCTCAAAGGTGAAGCGCCCCGTTTCCATTCCCGAGATGGCAAGCGCAGTTGCAAACGCAACGGGACCGGGCACGGCGCACACCGTTATGCCGAGCTCGTGGCACTGGCGCACAAGCTCCTCGCCGGGGTCTGAAATCGCAGGCATACCGGCATCGGTGACAATTGCGCAATCCTCGCCTGCCAGAATTCTTTGGCAGATAGCCTCGCCGCGCTCGCGCTTATTATGTTCAAAATAGCTGACCATTTCCTTTTTTATTCCGAAATGGTTAAGTAACTTAAGGGTTACCCTCGTATCCTCCGCCGCGATGAAATCAACCTCATTAAGAGTTTCAACCGCGCGGGGTGAAAAATCGGAAAGATTTCCGATGGGCGTGCCCACAACAAATAATTTTCCGCTCATTTATCATAACCGTCGGCATAAGAGCCGTATATCTTTAACATTTCATCGGTGAATTTGCCGTTTTCCTTTTTAATTGAAAGCTGTGGCTCAATGCGGAGAAAGGGCTTTGAGTTTTTCTTGCCCTCAACCAGAAACAGAAACGGCTCCTCGCCCTCTCTGTCAACAACAAAGCGCAGGCGTTTCGGCTCAAGGCGATACTGCCGCATAATTGCAAGCGCATCAACGAGCCTTTCGGGGCGGTGGCACATACAGAACCTGCCGCCGAATTTAAGCAGATACGCCGCCGCCTTAACCGCATCCTCAATATTGCAGCAAAGCTCGTGCCTTGCGATTTTGGCACTCTCCCCGAGGGATTCAATCCCCGTGCCGAGAGGCTTATAGGGCGGATTCATCGTGACCAGGGTAAAGGTTTCGGCGGTGAATTCCCTTTCAATTTCGCGCAAATCGCAAAGGTGAGGAATTAATGCGCCCTCTAAGCCGTTATGCTCAAGGCTGCGCTGAACCTGCTCAAAGGCGTTTTGCTGAATATCCAGGCAATGCAGCTCGTGAGGCGGCTTTTCGCGAAGCCAGAGGAAAGGAATAATTCCGCAGCCCGTGCCCATATCAACGGCGATATCGCGCATTTTGGGCTTTGCAAAAGTTGCAAGCAGCAGCGCGTCCGTGCCGAAGGTGTGCTCGGGCGACACCTCAATATGAATATTATCCGATAATCTTTCGTAATCTGCCATAATTATTTATCATCATCCGAGGACAGCTTGAGAATTGCCATAAACGCCTCCTGCGGAACCTCAACGGTGCCGAACTGGCGCATTCTCTTTTTGCCCTCCTTCTGCTTTTCAAGCAGCTTTTTCTTTCTCGTAACGTCGCCGCCGTAGCATTTTGCAAGCACGTCCTTGCGAAGCGCCTTAACGGTTTCACGGGCAATAACCTTGCCGCCGATTGCAATCTGAATCGGGATTTCAAACAGGTGGCGCGGGATATGCTCCTTAAGCTTTTCCGCAATTTTCCTTGCGCGGGGATAGGCTTTATCCGCGTGGATTATGAACGAAAGCGCGTCAATCAAATCGCCGTTCAGAAGCACGTCAACCTTAACGAGCTTGCTGCGCCTGTAATCCGAAATCTCATAATCGAAGGAGGCATAGCCCCTCGTGCGGGATTTGAGCGCATCAAAGAAATCATAGATAATCTCGTTGAGCGGCAAATCGTAATTAATATCAACACGCTCCGGCGTGATATAATCCATAGTTTTGAAAACGCCGCGCCTGTCCTGGCACATATCCATAATGGTGCCGACGAATTCGCTGGGCGCATAAATATGCGCATCGCAGAAGGGCTCCTCGCAATAATCAATATAAGCGGGGTCGGGATAATTGGTGGGGTTATCAATTTCAACCATCGTGCCGTCCGTAAGATGTATTTTATAAACGACGCTTGGAACGGTTGTAACGAGGTCAAGATTATATTCCCTTTCAAGCCTTTCCTGAATTATTTCAAGATGCAAAAGCCCGAGGAAGCCGCAGCGGAAGCCGAAGCCGAGCGCGCCCGAGGTTTCAGGCTCAAAGGAGAGCGAAGCATCGTTAAGCTGCAGCTTTTCAAGCGCCTCGCGCAGCGCCTCATAATCAGCGCCGTCCGCCGGATAAACGCCGCAGAAAACCATCGGATTAACGGTGCGGTAGCCGGGGAGCGGCTCGGGAGCGGGATTGGAAGCAAGTGTTATCGTATCACCAACGTGAGCATCGTGCACGGTTTTGATTGAGGCGGTAATATAACCAACCTCACCCGCGGTGAGCTCGGGCGCTTTTTCCATTGAGGTGGCGCGCATATAGCCGACCTCAACGACGGTGAATTCCGCGCCCGTTGCCATCATACGCATCGTATCGCCCGCTTTGATTTTGCCGTCCATTATGCGTACGTAGACGATTACGCCGCGATAGGAATCATAAACCGAATCAAAGATGAGCGCCTTGAGCGGCTTATCATCGTCGCCCGCGGGGGGCATTATTTCATTGACGATATATTCAAGCACCTCTTCAACGTTTTCGCCCGTTTTGGCTGAAACGCGCGGCGCCTCCATACAGGGGATTCCGATAACGTCCTCAACCTCTTTGGCAACCCTTTCGGGCTCTGCCGCGGGCAAATCAATCTTGTTGATGACGGGCAGAATATCCAAATCGTGGTCAAGCGCAAGATAGGTGTTTGCAAGGGTTTGCGCCTCAACGCCCTGAGAGGCGTCAACGATAAGAATTGCACCCTCGCACGCGGCAAGCGAACGCGAAACCTCATAGTTAAAATCCACGTGACCCGGAGTGTCAATAAGATTAAACACGTAATCCTCGCCGTTTTTTGCCTTATAATCAAGCTTAACCGCGTGAGCCTTAATCGTTATTCCGCGCTCGCGCTCAAGCTCCATATCATCAAGAATCTGCTCCTGCATATCACGCTTTTCAACGGACTCTGTAAGCTCTAAAAGCCTGTCCGCCAAGGTGGATTTGCCATGGTCAATATGAGCGATTATTGAAAAATTTCTGATATTATCCTTATTAACTGACACAGAGTTTTCCTCCGATTATTTAATGTTCTTTAATTCATTTTTAACGCCCTCGCGGTTATATTTCATTTTAATCACGAGGCGTTTTATATAGTAATACGGCAACAGATACGGCGCTTTTTCAAGCTCTTTATAAGTGCCGAACATTATTTCCTTTTCGGGAAAAACGCGGCGCAGCAGATACCTTGCCTTTTTGCCGCTTGTTGATAAATCGGGCTTAACGTAATAATCATCATGAAAAAGCCCGCCGTTAAACATACCCTCAAGCAATTCTCTTTCCTGCTCGTTCAGCTCCTGCTTATCGCCGAACACTGCATCGCACAGTCCGCGCACGGCTTCATCAAGCGGCAGAAGATGAAGCGAATCCAGAACGGGAGTCATATAAGCCATATCATATCCGCCCTGATTAATCAGCACGTACATATCGCAGAGAAATCTTATTCCGCAGCCGCCGAGGGAGCGATGCTTTTCAAGATGATGCAGGGTGTAAATATAATTATCCTCTTTATTTATCAGATATTCGCAGCCGTTATCCTTCTGCGCGGCGCGCTGCCATAAATCAAGATAGCCCCAGCCCTCCTTATGCTCAGTAATTTCACGGTGAAACTCAAGCGAGCAGGGCGATTTTTTGAAATCGTCCGAAATTCCGACTGCGCCGTCAAGATAAAAGCCGTGCTTTTTCATTATCTTAAGCAAATCCTCACGGCGGGAGGAATCATAAAGAATATCGTTATCGCTCATCTGGCGCATTGACTGCTGAGGGTAATAATCGCGCAGCACAAGCCCCTTGAGGAGAATATACTTAATCCCCTGCTCCTCTAAATCGGAAAGCACAGCCTTGCGCTCGTTTTCAACGATTATGGTTTTCTGCAAATCCGAAAGGCGATAATTATTCCAGCTCTGCAGCTCCTGCTCCGACAACGCGCCCGCTTTTGAAAGCGCGGGCAGAACGAGGCTGTAAACCTGCTGCAAATCGGCAAGCTTAAGCAGCCTTTCAATATCAACGCCCTGCGGCGCGGGTGCGCTCTCGCCGAGCATTGCGCAGCGGATAAGCACTAAAAGATATTCAATTTCCCTATCTTCAAGACTTATCATTATTACTCCTCTAAAATTCCTGCGTTTCTGATTATTTCGATAACCTCTCTGACGTCGGCGCGGATTTCCGCCTCCGACGCATCATACTTCTGCAGCATAGCTTCAACGATGCTGTCCTCCGTCTGCTCCGTTTGAAGCAGGGTGAAAATGAAATTTGCAGTTGGGTTATTATTAATTATTCCGTTAAAGCTTTTTGCAAGCTTGCCCGTTGCAATGGCAAAATCCCTGCCGTCAATATTGCCGAGCATTATATCTTTATTAAGCCTCATATTTATTCCTCGCTTATATATGTTCTTTGCTTAGCTTGCCCGTTAAATGCTCAATCGTGAGCTCAACGCAGGCAAGAGCTTTCATATAAATCTTTATTTCCTCTTCAACGACGTCGGAGTTATCGTAATATTTCAGACCGAGCGCCATCGCCGCTGCGCGCTTTTCTTCATCCTCATCAAGCACTCTTGCCCTGCAAAAAGCAATTGCGCTGCGGTAGCGCGTTGCAAGCTTTTCGGGAACTACGTCATCCTGAGCAATCACGCAAAACGAAACCTTATCGCAGGCTCGGATTGCATCCAGCTTGTGCCCCGAGTTTGCACAGTGAATATATATTTTTCCGTCTGTGTAAACGTAATTTATCGGCACGGTATAAGGATAACCCTCATCGCCGAGCACGGCGAGCACGCCCGTTTTGCCGTTTTCAAGTATTTGCACAGCCTCCTCCTCGGAAAGCTGCTGCTTAAAGCGTCTCATTTCTCTGAACAATTCTTTTCTCCTCAGCGTTTTTATTCGGGCTGACGCCCGCTGCTTTTCATTGCATTTAGCCTTTTTGTTACTTACTGAAAAAATCTGCGTTTGTTGCTTTCCGCGCTGAAATAATATTTGCCCGTTGGCGGAAACTCCTGAAAAGCAATTTCAAACGCCTCTATATTCTCGCAGAACCCGCCCGACCTTTTAATTGCAAAAATCACGTCTGAAAAAGCGTGAGAATAACGCTCCTCCAGCAGCACTGCCTGAAATGCCTTTGCAACAACGGCAGGTGGATTATGAAAGGCTCCGCACCCGAAGGCGCCGAGCACCGGGGCTTCAACGTTATGCGCTATAGCGGCTTCAAAAATATTGCGAATTCTTCTGCACATCAGATGATACAAATCTCCGTCGGGCAGCATAAACTGCTTTCCGCTGAAAAACGGAGCCGCGCAGGTTATAACGTCAAGCGTTCTCCATTTATCGGAATAATCCTGCGTGGGCTTGCATTCGCAATCCCTGATATAGCCGCGGTCTTCCTTAAAAAAGGTAACTCCGCAGGAGTAAATGAGCTTATCGGAAGCCAGAAACATACTGTTGAACTGATTCATTTTCAGTATTTTGTTGTGGTAATCATAGTAATCCCGAGCCTGCGGACTTATGAGGCAATTATAGAGATTGCTTGCCCTGCAAAGATATTCCTCCTGCGCATTTGCGCCGCGCAGAACCCCGCCTCCCGGCTCAACGGGATTTGCAAAATTCAGCACGGCAGTTTTCTTTCCTGCATCGGCAAGGGCATACGCCGAAATAAGAGTCAGGTTTTCCTCAAAGGAGACCTTAGTTTCGTTGTGATACGAAACGCTCTGCGCGAAAAAGCCCTCGTCAATAACGTGAGTTGCTGCAATGGCGTTTTCCGTTAACTCCTTAAGCCCGGAATCATTTTTTATTTTTTCCTGAGTGTCATTAAAAACTGAAATATTATCCATTATTTTCTCTTTCTTATTTTATCTTGTAAAAAGCGAAACGCACTCAACGTGGACTGTGCGCGGGAAAAGGTCAACCGCTTTCAGGCGGTCGATTTTAAAGCCCTTTTCATAAAGAATTGCGGCGTCGCGCGCGAGGGTTGCAGGGTCGCAGGAAACGTAAACGATTTTGTTTATGCCCAAATCGTCGAACACGTCAAAAAGCTCCCTTTGGCAGCCCTTGCGGGGAGGGTCAACAATTGCGATATCCGGCTGAACGCCCATCGCCTTAATCTGCTTTGCGCCCTCAAACGCATCCGCGCAGATGAAGCGCGCGTTCGTTACGCCGTTGAGCTGCGCGTTTTCCCTTGCATTTTCAATTGCAGAGGGAACTATTTCCACGCCTATAAGCTCCCTGCATTTATCGGCAAGGGTTAAGCCTATCGTGCCCGCGCCGCAGAACATATCAAGCACGGTTTCATTTCCGATGAGGCCTGCAAATTCCGCCGCGGTCTGATACAGCCTTTCGCACTGCGCGTGATTGACCTGATAAAAGCTTTCGGGCGAAATCACGAAGCGCCTGCCGAGAAGCTCATCCGTAATTTTATCACTGCCCCGGAGGGTTAACGTTTTTCTGCCGAGAATGACATTTGTGTTTTCACTATTAATATTTACAACGACGCTTTCGAGCTTTTCAAAAGCCTGTTGCAGCTCGGCGATTAGATAATCCTTATCGGGAATTTCGATGCCGTTGATAACGGCGCATGCCATAATCTGCCCCGTTGCGAACGCCTTGCGGAAATAGATGTGGCGCAGAAGTCCCCTGCCCGTTTTCTCATCATAAGACGTGATATTGTTTTTCTTAACCCATTTTGCAAAGGCGGCAATGCCCCTTTCAAATTCGGGCGGATGAAGCAGGCACGCCTCGCACGGGATAACGCGGTGGCTTTTATTTGCGTAAAAGCCCGCGGTTAAAACGCCGTTTTCAATATGCACGGGATACTGCGCCTTATTACGATAATGATTTATTTCCGGCGCGGCAAGGATTTCCTCCGCCTTAATATCAATATGCCCGATGCGCTTCATTGCATCGTTAACGCGGGCAAGCTTATATTCAAGCTCCGCCTCATAGCTTATATGCCGAAAGGCGCAGCCGCCGCATTTTGAGCTTACGGGGCAATCGGACTCCACGCGCTGAGGCGAGTGAGTGATTATCTCCTTAACGATGCCGACGGCATAGCTTTTTGTGGCTTTAATTATATGGGCAAGGATTTCATCACCCGGCGCAGTGCCGCTGACGAAAACCGCCATACCCTCATACCTGCCGATGCCGCTGCCCTCGGAGGTTACGGACTCAATATTAAGTTTGATTTCATCATTCTTTTTAAGAGCCATCTCTTTCTCCGATTTGCAACTGAACATAATTATACAGTATATATAATAGCATAATTAATTTAAAATATAAAGAGCAAAATAATATTTTTTAACGAAGCTGCATTCTCGTATTTGCAGGGTGCGGAATTATTGATTACGCCTATCTCGGCAAATCAGCAAATTATACTATCAGTATAATTCAATATTACAGCAATGTACAAATGGGGTCGTACCCCATTTGTACATTGAGGGGGATGAAAAAGGAGGGCGTTTGCTGCCCTCCTTAATTTGTCTATTTATTATTTTCGATTTTGCGCTGAATGAGCTTAACGATTTCAACAATCGGGATTACGACGATTGCAAGTGCCATTGCAGTGAAATATTCAGTTGCGGAAATCTCTGCAAAATCAAACGCCTTCCTGAGGAACGGAACGTAAATAACCGCCGTGGAAAGAACGAGGCTGAGCACCATTGCGCCCCAGAGGAACCAGTTCTGATTCTTCATTGAGAAGATTGAAGCTCTGCGGGAGCGCATATTGAATGAATGGAAAATCTCCGCCATAGAAAGCGTTAAGAACGCCATCGTCATTCCGTTCTGGTGAATGAGCTCTGCGCTGCCCGTTGCCATCTTTGTGCCTAAGAAATATGCAAGCAGTGTTACAACCGTTACCATAACGCCCTGCCAAGCGCAGTCAACGCCCATACCGTTTGCAAAGATGCCGTCCCTGCTGTTTCTCGGAGCGCGCTTCATAATATCGCTTTCGCCCGCTTCCATACCAAGCGCAAGTGCGGGGAAGCAATCCGTGATAAGATTAATCCAGAGCAGATGCACGGGCTCAAGAATTACGAAGCCGCAGAGGGTTGCAATGAAGATTGTGAGCACTTCCGAAAGATTTGAGGAAAGCAGGAACTGAATTGCTTTTCTGATGTTATCATAAATCTTTCTGCCCTCTTCAACTGCGGAAACGATTGTTGCAAAGTTATCGTCTGCAAGCACCATATCGGCAACGTTTTTCGTTACGTCCGTGCCGGTGATGCCCATACCAACGCCGATATCGGCATTTTTGATTGAGGGTGCGTCGTTAACGCCGTCGCCCGTCATAGCGGTGACCATACCCTTTTTGCGCCATGCGTTAACAATCCTCGTTTTATGCTCAGGCTGAACGCGTGCATAAACGCTGAATTCCTCAATTCTCTCCTCAAGCTCCTCATCGGAAAGCTTGCTGAGCTCTGCGCCTGTGATTGCACAGGAATCATCCTCTGCAATACCAAGCTCCTTGGCGATTGCAACGGCAGTGTCCTTATGATCGCCCGTAATCATAATTGCGCGGATGCCTGCATCCTTTGCCATAACGATTGAATCCACAACCTCGGGACGAACGGGGTCTATCATACCTGAAAGACCGACGTAGCAAAGCTCCTTTTCAAGCTCTGCAGGCTCCTCGCTTTCGGGGAGCTCCTTATATGTTTTCATCGCAACGCAGAGAACGCGAAGCGCCTTATCAGCCATTTCCTTATTATCGGCAAGGATTTGCTCCTTAACCTCATCGGTCATATTAACGCGCTTGCCGTCAACGAGCGCCTTTGTGCAGCGGCTGAGAACAACATCCGGCGCGCCCTTTGTGTACTGAACATAGCCGGAGCCGATGGACTTATGAACGGTTGACATCATCTTTCTGCCTGAATCAAACGGAGCCTCAGCAACTCTCGGAAATTCCTCCTCAAGCGTGGATTTCGGCATTTCAAGCTTATTTGCCCAATCAACGAGCGCAGCCTCAGTAGGCTCGCCCTTAACCTTGCCGTCCTCAAGGAACGCATCAGAGCAGAGCGCCATTGCCTGAGCGACCATCTTTTCATCATCGCCCTTAAAGTCAACAACCGTCATCTTATTCTGAGTGAGCGTGCCCGTTTTATCAGAGCAGATAATCTGCGTGCAGCCGAGTGTTTCAACCGCAGTTAAGCGACGGATTACGGCATTGCGCTTGCTCATCTTGGTTACGCCGATTGAAAGCACAATTGTTACAACCGCGGCAAGTCCCTCCGGAATTGCGGCAACTGCAAGCGAAACGGCAATCATAAAGGTGCCGAGCAAACCGTCAAAGGTGATGCTCTGACCGCTGACAAGCGAACGAACAACATCAAGCACGAAGATGAAAAGGCATATTCCGAGAACGATATATGAAAGAATCTTTGAAAGCTGATTAAGCTTAATCTGAAGCGGGGTATCGCCCTCCTTAGCGTCATTAAGCGCATCGGCGATTTTGCCCATTTCGGTGTCCATACCCGTGGCAACAACAACTGCCCTGCCCCTGCCGAACACGACGTTTGAGCCCATATAGCACATATTCTTTCTGTCGCCGAGGGGAACGTCGTCCGAGCCGAGAGCGTCAACAACCTCAACCTGCTTGGTTACGGGAACGGACTCGCCCGTGAGCGCCGCCTCCTCAATTTTCATTGAGGCGCACTGAATAATGCGGCAGTCTGCAGGAACACTGTCTCCCGCTTCAAGAACAACGACATCGCCGACAACCAAATCCTCTGACGGAACATCGCAAAGCTTGCCGTTTCTTATAACCTTGCTTGTGGCGGCGGCAATTTTTTGCAGAGCCTCAATTGCCTTTTCAGCCTTGGACTCCTGGTAAACGCCGAGAATTGCATTGATGATTACAACAATCATAATGATGATAACATCCGACGGAAATTCGTTGTTATAAGCGGAGGTTATTGCAGAAATAACCGCTGCAACAATCAGGATGATAATCATCGGGTCTGCAAGCTGCATTAAAAACTTGTGGAAAAGGCTTTCCTTTTTGCCCTCTGCAAGCTTATTTTTGCCGTTTTGCTCAAGGCGCTTAGCGGCTTCCTCTTCGGAAATACCATCAGCACCCGTGCCGTTTGCAGCAAGAACCTCATCATACGGGGTTAAATATTCCTTCATATTTTTACTCCTTAACTAATATTTAAAAATATAAATTTACTTAAAAAGTATATCATTAATAAAAATAATTGTCAATCAGTGCAATCCCTGCAAAACATTAAATATTTATTAAATTATAAAGACGAATTGGGATTTGTCGGGGCGTAACAGGAACACATCGTAGGGGACGACGACTTCGTTCCCCTTTTGTCGCTTTGCGACATTTCCCCCTGTGGGGGAATCT
>CAJOJV010000014.1 GCA_905234995.1 uncultured Eubacterium sp.
GAGGCTCTCGGCTACGAGGTATATATCAGTGATAACAGCGTAACACTCTCTCAGCCTTATCAAACGCACAGACTAATTGTTAAAGGCGAAGATATTGACGGGCTTGACTCGCTTGAAATCTTGCCGCTGTTTGACGGGATGTACATAGTTCAGTTTGACGATTTGGAAAGCACGCTTGAGGCTCTTGAATATTATAATTCTCAGGATGATATTGAATTTGCAAATCCTGATGCAGTTGTATCCGTTGCTGATTACAACAGCGGAGATGTCAGCACTGCCGCTTTGGACGGCTCAACAAGCAGCACCTCTTGGGGCAGTTCTGCAATCGGTTTTAACACAACCTTTAAGCTTCGTATGGGCTTAGCAAGCTCATTACCAAAAGTAAAGGTTGCAATTGTTGATACCGGTGTGTCTTACACACATAAACAAATTAAAGATCGCATTACACGAACATATTTTAATTCAAGCACTTCAGGCACTACCAATGATGAAATAGATGGAAACGGACACGGCACGCACGTTGCAGGTATTATTGCACAGAATACATTAAGTAATGTAAAAATAATGGGCTACAAAGTGCTTAATGATTCCGGAACAGGAACATTTGCGATGATATTAAGCGGTCTAAACCGTGCTTATCAAGATGGTGCTCAAGTTATTAACCTTAGTTTATCAGGCTATAATGGGACACCTACTTATGATATATATGGGCAAGCTTATGATTTCCTTGCTTCACACAATATTATCTGTTGTGTTGCAGCAGGAAACGATGGTCGGGATTGTTCAAATCTGGCGCCTGCGCAATATGATGAATGTATAACAGTTGCCGCTATGGATGAGAATGATGAAATACCTGAATGGAGTAATTACGGTAAATGCGTTGATATTATTGCTCCAGGTGTGAATATCAGTAGCGCCAACTATCTTGAAGACAGCAGTTATATTGAAATGTCAGGCACATCTATGGCAACGCCGTTTGTAACCGCTGCCGCTGCAAATGTGCTTTCTAAAAACACCGATGCAATACCGCAGGAGATTAAAGAATTTCTGCAAATAAACGGCAGGGATATTGACGCTCCCGAACACTTCTACGGTGCGCCTGCGCTATATCTCGGTAATATAAAAAAGTTTGATATGTATGAGAAGCCTGCAGCTCCAACCTTTAGTCTTGAGGACGGCGTATATAATGAAGGTGCCAAACTCAAAATTACCAAATCAGGCGGAACGGATATTTATTATCAAATATATGATTATAGCACGAGCAACAAAACTTATCCGTTAACCGAGAGAACGGAATACACGGGTGAAATAACGCTTGACAAGCCGTGTATCATTGTTGCTATTGCATCTTACAATTCTTTCTTGGACAGCGACATTACCCAAGGCAGATATTATATACAATACTCAAGTGATGAAAACAAGTTCTCCATAGACGAGAACGGTACGATTACGGGCTATTCGGGCAATACGGCTAATCTTGTAATTCCCGAAGAGGTAAACGGAATAACCGTGACAGCAATCGGTGAAAATGCCTTTACTCAATTTGATAGCAAACGATATGTTAATCCTGACCCGACAACAAATTATCTGCGCTCCGTAACGCTGCCGGATTCTTGCACAACTATTGAACGAGATGCCTTTTTCGGTTGTAGATATATGACGGATGTTTATGCGGGAAATCTGCAGAATATCGGCTTGGAAGCATTCTTAAACTGCTATGAGCTTGAAGAATTTGATTTTTCACAAGTAAAGAATATAGGGAGTAATGCGTTTTCAAATACGGAAATCAGCGGAATTGAAGGCATTAACATAGAAAGCATCGGCAGATTTGCTTTCGACGGTTGCAGTGAATTAACAAGCCTAACAGCATCATATAAGCTGTCAACAATTAATGAAAGCGCTTTTAATAGCTGCACAAATTTAACAGACGTTTATTATCACGGCTCGGAGGCGGAATGGAATAATGCTTCAATTGCCGATAATAACGGCTGCCTGTTAAATGCGGAAATTCATTATAACGTTCATTCGTTGGTAAACATCGGCACGGTTGCGCCCACCTGCACTCAGCAGGGCTATGCTCTTAAAGAGTGCGCCGATTGCGGCAAGGAAGTACAAACGGAATTCAGCGCCGCGCTTGGGCACAGTCTTACCGTTACGGCAGCTTCGCACGGCGTTATAACAACAGCCTGCAACCGCTGCGGCAATGAATTCACCGAATATTTTTCGGATTACTTCGCCGAATACAATCCGCAATTCGACGTGAACGGCGACGGTTATGTCAACGTCAGGGATTATTCGGCTTTGCTCAATGAAAACTAAATATACTTTGTAGGAGAGGGCTTCCATGCCCTCCCTTTTTTGTTGGGCTATTATCAAACAGGGGGACTGACCCCTGTTTGAAATGCGGGATGCCGCGCTTCTTGGCAAAATTTAAAAGATAAGTCATAATTTAGATAATATTATTTCATTGACTAAGTCATTAATATGTGATATAGTTAATCTATCTATGTAATATATAAATTATTATATATGGAGGAAGGAAATTTGGAAAACGAAAAAGAATTTGACATTGACCTCGGAAAAATATTCTATATGTTCAAGAAGCGCGTGCTTTACATTATTCTCGGCGCGCTGATTGCAGGCTTTATCGCAGGCGGTTACACGGAGCTGTTTGTTACTCCCAGATACTCAACCTCCTGCTCGCTTTACGTTTACAGCAACGTTGACCGCGTTAACACACGCTCAACCATTACGGGCAACGAGCTTGACGTATCGCAGCGCCTTGTTGACACATACATCGTTGTGCTTAAGAGCGACACCGTGCTTGAAAAGGTTATAGAGGAGCTCGGGCTTGATATGAGCGCCTCCGCACTGCGAAGCAAAATCAGCTGCTCTCAGGAGGGAACGACGGAGGTTTTCCGCGTTACCGTAACCGACCCCGACCCCGAAAAAGCGGCAATGATTACAAACAAGATTGCCGAGGTTGTGCCCGATGAAATCGTGCGCGTTGTTAAGGCGGGCGGCGTTGAGGTGCTTGATTACGCAAAGGTGCCCACCAAACCGTCATACCCCAACGTTAAGAAAAACATCTTAATCGGGCTTGGCGTGGGCTTCATTGCATTCTTTGCATTCTTCTATCTTTACGAGCTGTTTGACACCACTATTTCAACCGAGCGCGAGCTTGAGCGCGAATTTGATTTGCCCGTGCTCGGCAGCATTCCGCACATTCTGCCCGCAAACGAGGCTGCTGAGGCAGAGGCGAAGGCTGCGCAGAGCTCAAGAGCCAAAAGCAAGAAAAACAGGAAGGGAGGAAAATAATCATGGCATTATTCAAAACACGTGCGCAGAAGGAAGAGGAAAAGCGCACCGCATTCACAAAGAACGACATCAAGAAAATTCTCAGCTCGGAATCCCCCTTCGTTGTTAAGGAGGCATATTCCTCTATCAGAACGAACCTGCTCTTTATGCAGAAGGGCGAAAAATGCCCCGTTTTCGTTGTAACGAGCCCGACGGCAAACAACGGCAAAACCATCAACAGCATTAACCTTGCAATTTCCTTTGCGCAGATGGGCAAGCGCACCCTGCTGATTGACGGCGATATGAGAAACCCCACGATTCACAGAATGTTTTCCATTCCCGTTAAGAACGGGCTTTCCGAAATTCTTGCAGGGCTGACGGATAACATCACCGTTTCCAAAACGGATATTGAAAACCTTTCCGTTTTAACGGGCGGCAAAATTCCGCCTAACCCCTCCGAGCTGCTTTCCTCCTCAAGGATGGACCAGCTGCTTGAATTCGTTAAAGAGCATTACGACTGCGTGTTTATTGACACTCCGCCGATTAACCTCGTTACCGATTCAACCGTTTTTGCTCAGAAATCAACCGGTTATATTCTGATTGTTAAATCCGGAATTACCGATAAGGCTGACGTAAGAGAAGCCGTTGCGGGCATTGAAAACATCGGCGGCACGATTCTCGGCGTTGTGCTTAACGACATTGCCTCCGTTAGTAAAAAATATTATTCCTACTACCGCAAATACGATTATAAATACAAATATTCCTACGGCTATGGCTACGGCTACGGCTACAAATAAAAATTACTGAACTGATAAGGACTTGATTCTTTATGGGTAAAAGAAGAAGAATTCAGCTATTCCTTGAATTTTCGGTTGACTTAATTTCCGTCGGCCTTGCTAATTTAATAGCTTTCTGGTTTTGCGAATTTATTGCCAAAACACCGTTTCACACAAGGGATAACGTAATTCTTTATTCCGCAAGCCTGTTTATTTCCCAGCTTATCATTCTGCTGGGCTTTACCTCATCAATTAATCTGCTGAAGCGCAGCAGGCTTATGGAAACCGTTTCCGTTTTAAGAAACTGCCTGCTGACCTATATGGTTTTTGCAGTGCTTCTGGTTTTAACCAAAAATCCGCTGATTGAGGGAAGATATCTTTTCACAATCTCGCTTGTGCTTTATATCCTTTTCTCCCTGGGCGGAAGATATATTCTTAAAAGAATACTTATTTTCAGGTTTTCAAATTCCAAGCTTGCAAGCCTGACGGGCGTTATCACCGTTTGCGAAAGAGCGGGCAGCTACGTTGACGAGCTTAAGCTTAACTGGATCAGAAAGCTTGAGGGCGTTACCCTGCTTGACGCTGAATATGACGGCGAAAGCGAGGCTTACTGCGGCAAATATTACAGCAAAATAGTTGACGGCGAAGGCAACGTGACGGTTAAGGAATCCACAAAGGCAGAGCCGCTGAGGGAAATTTCAGGAGTTAAAATCGTTGCAAATGCGGATAATTTCATAGACTGGGTTCGCTCGGCTTCTCTTGACGAGGTGTTCATTAATGTTCCATACGGATATAACGGCATTGATTTGAGCGACGCAATTGAAGAGATTGAAAGCATGGGCGTAATTGTTCACGTTAATTTGCCGACGCTTGAAAACCTTGTTGAAAACAGCGAATACGATAACGTTGACTGCCAGATAATTGCGGGCGTGCCGAGCGCAACGCTTGTTGCCACTCCCCCGCTTTCCACGACGGAAGCCTTTTTCAAAAGAAGCTTTGACATACTCGGCGGTATTATCGGCGGACTGCTGACAATTATTATCCTTGCATTTCTTGCAATTCCGATTAAGCTTGAAAGCGAAGGACCGATTATTTTTAAGCAGCCGAGAATCGGCAAAAACGGCAGAATTTTCAACATATATAAAATACGCTCAATGTATGTTGACGCCGAGGAACGCAAGGCTGAGCTTATGAGCGAAAACGATATGAACGGGCATATGTTCAAAATGGAAAATGACCCGAGAATTACCAAAATCGGAAGATTCATCAGGCGCACAAGCCTTGATGAATTCCCGCAATTCTGGAATGAGCCTTGTTGGCACTCGCCCTCCAACCGTTGAGGAATTTCAGGAATATGAAAGCCACCACAAGCGGCGCCTTTCAATGCGCCCCGGAATTACCGGAATGTGGCAGGTCAGCGGCAGGTCTGACATTCAGGATTTTGAAGAGGTTGTTCACCTTGACACTGAATACATAGATAACTGGTCTGCATGGCTGGATATTAAAATTTTGTTTAAAACAATCGGCGTTGTTATCAAGGGCAGCGGCGCAAAGTAATCAGGAAAGAATATGAGCAAGCAGAATTTAAAAATTGCAATGCTTGGGCACAAGAGAATTCCCTCCCGCGAGGGCGGAATTGAAATAGTTGTTGAGGAGCTTTCAAAACGCCTTGTTAACCTCGGCTGCAGCGTTACCGCATATAACCGCAAGGGTGAAAACGTTGCGGGCGAGCAGTTTGGAGCCGTTAAGGGACTCAGGGAATTTGAAGGCATTAAAATAAAGACAGTGCCCACCCCGAAAAGCAAGCAGCTTAACGCCTTTGTTTACAGCGCCCTTGCGACGCTGCGGGCGGTTTTCGGCAGATATGACGTTATTCATTTTCACGCCGAGGGTCCCGCCGCTATGTGCTTTTTGCCGAGGCTTTTCCATATTCCCACCGTGGTAACAATCCACGGGCTGGACTGGCAGCGCTCCAAATGGGGCGGCTTTGCAACCAAATATCTGAAATACGGCGAACAGAACGCCGCAAAGTATGCGGATGAAATCATCGTGCTTTCAAGGGCGGTTGAGCAGTATTTTCTTGACACCTACGGCAGAAGGACTAACTATGTTCCGAACGGAATTAATCCCGCCGTGCCCGTGGAGGCAGAGCTTATCACAGAAAAATACGATATCGGCAAGGACGGCTATCTGCTTTACCTCGGCAGAATCGTGCCCGAAAAGGGCATTCATTATCTGCTTGAGGCATATGCAAACGCGCAGACCTCCCTTCCCCTCGTTATTGCGGGCGGCTCAAGCCATTCGCACGAATACTTTGACGAGCTTAAGGCAAAGGCTGCCGAAATCGAAAAGCAAAACGGCGGCAAGAGGATTATCTTCACCGATTTCGTGCAGGGCAAAGAGCTTGAGGAGCTTTATTCCAACGCATACGTTTATATCCTGCCGAGCGATCTGGAGGGCATGCCGATAAGCCTTCTTGAGGCAATGAGCTATTCCAACTGCTGCCTGACCTCCGATATCCCCGAATGCACCGAGGTTTGCGGGGATAACGCGGTTTATTTTGAAAAGAGCAATATCGCCGCCCTTACTCAGCAGCTTGATATGCTGTGCGAAAGTACAGAGCTTGTTGCAAAGCTGAAGGCGGGCGCTGCGGACTATATAACTCAAAAATACAACTGGCAGAGCGTTGCAGAGGAAACGAAAAAACTTTACCAAGGAATTGTCAAAAAATAATGAAGGTTCTGATAATAAACGCCATATTATACACCAGCGAAACGGCGAACGTAAAAAGGGTTAAATCAATTAAAGATACTATGATTTACGACTTGTGCCTTGCTTTCAAAGCGCAGGGCGCAGAGCCCGTGCTTTTCGCCGCAGAACCGTATAAACCCGAAAACAAAGAGGAATATCCTTTTGAAATAATCTTTGCGCCCTGCAGGCTGCAGAAACTCTTTATGCCCCACCGCCTGCCGTATATACCTTATCTTAAAAAATACTTAAAGCAGCACGGCGATGAATTTGATTTGATTATCAGCGGCGAGGCTTTTTCCCTGCTTTCACTGACGGCGGCAAGGCGCGAGCCCGATAAAACCGTTATATGGCAGGAGCTTGCAAAGCACAACGCAATGCTGCATCAGATACCCTCAAGGCTCTGGTATAATCTCATACCGCGAACGTTTATGAAGGACGTTCCCGTGATTGCAAGAAGCAGAGAGGCGCAGGAATTTATTTCCCGTTACTGCGCAAACGTGCAGGATATTATTATTGACCACGGGGTTAATCTTGAAAAATTCACTGCAAACACAGAAAAGGAAAACTGTTTTATAATTTCCTCTCAGTTAATTGAGCGCAAGCAGATTGACAAAAGCATTGACGCCTTTTCAAGATTTCTTAAATTGCGCCCCAATTACAAGCTTTATATTTTCGGCGAGGGTGATAAGGAAGAGGAGTTAAAGGCGCAGGCGCGGCAGCTTGGCATTGAGGATAAGGTTGTTTTCTTCGGAAAGGCTGAGCACGGCACGCTTAAGGATTACCTGAGCCGCGCAAGGGCTATGCTTATCTATACGAGGCAGGATAACAATATGGTTTCCGTCGTTGAAGCAATTGCCTGCGCGACGCCGATTGTTACCACCACCGTTCCTTACAACGCGTCATATATAAAAGCGCATAAGCTTGGTATTGCAAAGAACGGATGGGACGAAAACGATTTAAACGAAATCTGCGAGAATTCGGATTTCTACGTTAAGAATTGCCTTGATTACAGGGCGGAGGTTTCCACCGAGAAAAAGGTTGCGCAATTTTTAGGCGCAAAGCAGGAGTTAAAATGAAATCAATTTGCTATGTCGTTCCCTATTTCGGAACCCTGCCGAAAAAAGGCTTTTCCTTATGGCTTATGAGCTGTGCAAAAAATCCGACGGTTAACTGGATTATTTTCACAGACGATAAAACCGAATATGCTTACCCCGAAAACGTTAAGGTTTATTACACGACCTTTGACGCAATCCGCGAGCGTTTTCAGCAGCATTATGATTTTCCCATCGTTTTGGACAGGGGCTGGAAGCTTTGCGATTTCAAGCTTGCTTACGGCGAGCTATTTGCGCCCGAGCTTGAGGGCTATGATTTCTGGGGCAACTGCGATATTGACCTTATCTGGGGCGACATAAGAAAGTTTTACACTGAGGAGATGCTTGAGAAATACGACAAAATCGGCTTCCTTGCACATTCAACCCTTTATCGCAACACGCCCGAGGTTAACGCGAGATATCGCACGATTATCGAGGGCGAAATGAATTACAGAATTGCCTTTTCCGAATCGGAGGGGCACTGCTTTGACGAATCCGGAATTGAAGCGATATATCAGCACCTCGGCATTCCTTACACGAAGGATATCAGCTTTGCGAACCTGACCAAATACGAAACCCGCTTTCACCTTGATTTCACCCCGCCAGAGGAGGAATACAAAAATGAAAGGCAGCTTTTCGTTTGGGATAACGGCACGATAACCCGCTACTATCTGCACGAAAACAAAATCTTTTCAGAGGAATATATGTATATCCACTTCTGGTGCAGACCTATGAGCTTCAGGGTGGAGGATTTTTCAGGAAGCAAAAGAATTCTTATATATTCGGACGTGGCAACGGACAAGCCCTTTGAGGTAAACGAGAAGCTTATTAAGAAGCTCGGCAAAGGCAATCCGATTGCTTTTTACGCAAAAACCTTATGGATAAACAGAAAGAAGTTAACACCCGAGAGGATTATTTTTAATATTAAAGGCTCAATCCAATCAAAACGGAAGTAACTGAAGGCTTATTGATGAAGATACTTATGGTGAATAAGTTTCTGTACCCCAACGGCGGTTCCGAAACTTATATTTTTAAATTAAGTGAATATTTGAAATCCATCGGGCACGAGGTGCAGTTTTTCGGAATGGAGCACGAGGGCAGATGCGTTGGCAATTCTGCCGGGCAATACACTGCCGATATGGATTTCCACGGCGGCAATATTATTGAAAAGCTGAGCTATCCGATTAAAACTGTTTATTCGGCAGAGGCAAGGCGCAAGCTCAATATCGTGCTTGACGATTTCAAGCCCGACGCGGTACACCTCAACAATTTCAATTTTCAGCTTACGCCAAGCGTTATCCTTGCCGTTAAGGATTATGAAAAGCGAACCGGAAGCAAGGTCAGAATCGTTATGACCGCGCACGACGAGCAGCTCGTCTGCCCCAATCACCTGATGTTCACAAACGGCAAAATCTGCGAAAAATGCCTTGGCGGAAAATATATTAACTGCGTTCAAAACAGATGTATTCACGATTCGGCTGCAAAAAGCCTCGTCGGCGCGGCTGAGGGATATTACTGGAAAACGCACAGGGCTTATGAATACATTGACGCAATTATCTGCCCCACAGAATTTCTTAAATCAAAGCTTGACACGAACAAGGCTTTAAAAAATAAAACGACGGTTATTCAGAATTTCACCGAGCCCCGCCCGAAGCTGAAGGTTAATAAAGCGGATTACATTCTCTATTTTGGCAGATTCAGCACGGAAAAGGGCATTGAGCTCTTGCTTGCGGCAAAGGATTACCGTTTTACCTGCGCAGGCTGCGGACCTTATGAGGAGCAGGTTGACGCTGCTGAGAATATAACTAACCTCGGCTTTCAGAACGGAGCTGCGCTTGAAATGCTCGTTCGCACGGCAAGGTGCACGGTTTTGCCGAGCATCTGCATTGAAAACTGCCCGTTTTCCGTGCTTGAAAGCATAAGCCTCGGCACTCCCGTTATAGGCGCTGCAACGGGCGGCGTGCCCGAGTTGATTGACGACGGCGAAACGGGGCTCCTGTTTGAAACGGGAAACCAGCGTGAATTTGAGAACGCGATTGAAACGATTATGGCTGACGACGCGCTTGCCGAAAGGCTTGCGCAAAACTGCCTTAACAAGGAATTTCACACGGTTGAAACCTATTGCAAAGAGCTGATTAAAATCTATCAGGGAAACTGAAGGAGCAAAACAGATGGCAGCAGAAGCCCGCAAAAGAGAATACTGGGTTGACAACGTTAAGGTTATCGCCTGCATTTTCGTTGTGCTCGGGCATTTTTTTCAAAGCCTTGCGGGTGCAGATATAATTGCAGACGGCAAGCTGTTTTTATGGTTTAACGATACGGTTTATCTGTTTCATATTCAGCTGTTTTTTATCTGCAGCGGATATCTTTATCAGAAGTACTCAAGGGTGCGGCGCTTTTCGGAATGGAAGCGCTCGGCTGCAAAAAAGCTGCTTAATCTCGGAATTCCCTACATATTCTTCATACTTGTTTCATGGGTGCTTAAATCCCTGTTTTCCTCAAGCGTTAACAGCCAGGCAGGCAGCCTGACGGAGGCGTTGCTTATCAAGCCGATGTCGCCATACTGGTTTTTGCTGTGCCTGATTATGATTTTTCTGATTACGCCCACGCTGAAATATAAGTATGAAGCCCTTATACTGCTTGCGGCGTCGTTCGGCGCAAGAGCGTTTTATATGCTTCACGGCAGCATCGGAATAAAATGCATCGATTCCCTTTTTGAGCAATATTTCTGGTTTGCCTGCGGTATGGCGCTTGCGCTGATTAATACCGAAAAGGCGCAGAAAAAGCCCGCTGCAACAGCCGCAGGCGCGCTTGCGGTGATTTGCTTCATTGCGGTCAGCGTTGCGATTTTTTCTTATCAGATAAACAACAAATTTATACTGCTGCTTTTAAGCGCGGTTATGTGCTTCGGAACGATTTTGCTTTCAATAACGCTGAGCTCTGACGATAAGCAAAACCGAATTATGAAATTTTTGAGCGGCTATATTCTGCCGATATTTCTTATGCACACGCTGTTTGCAGCGCCGCTTAGGGCACTCTTGCTTAGGTTTTCAATTACCAATCCTGCAGTTCACATTATCCTTGGCATTATCATCAGCTTTGCAGGACCCGTTATTGCAGAATATATTTTAAACAAAACCGTTATTCTTGACTTTTTTGTTTATCCCCAAAAAACCATTAAACGAATTAAAGAAGGCAGACTTAAATGAAAAAATTAAACGGAACAGTTATAGTTACATACCGTTGCAATGCGCGCTGCAATATGTGCAGCAGATACAAAGCCCCCTCTACGCCCGAGGAGGAAATCAGCATTGAAACTATAAAAAAGCTTCCGCAGATGTATTTCACAAATATTACGGGCGGCGAGCCCTTTATCCGCGAGGATTTGAAGGACATCGTTCGTGAATTATATAAAAAGAGCGAGCGCATCGTTATCTCAACCAACGGCTTTTTCACTGACAGAATTATAGAGCTGTGCAGGGAATTTCCGAACGTAGGAATAAGAATTTCCATTGAGGGGCTTGAGGAAACGAACAACGCAATCCGCGGGCTTGAGGATGGCTTTAACAAGGGCTATGAAACCCTTAAAAAGCTTGTTGAAATGGGGCACCCCGACGTTGGCTTCGGTATGACCGTGCAGGACGCAAACGCAGCAGACCTCGTGCCGCTTTACAGGCTTTCGGATGAAATGAATATGGAATTTGCAACCGCATCGCTGCACAATTCCTTTTATTTTGTTGAGAACAAAAACATTATTCACGACCGCCCGATGGTTGCGCAGAACTTTGAAAATCTGATTAACGAAATGCTCAACAGCAACAGCCCGAAAAAATGGTTCAGGGCATATTTCAACCACGGACTTATCAATTATATTTACGGGCAAAAAAGGCTGCTGCCCTGCGATATGGCGTTTGACACCTTCTTCATTGACCCCTACGGCGACGTTATGCCCTGCAACGGCACAAAGGACAAGGAGGTTATGGGCAACCTCAACGCACAGAGCTGGGACGAGCTCTGGAACAGCGAGCAGGCGGAGCAGGTGCGAAAGAAGGTGCGCCACTGCGACAGGCAGTGCTGGATGATTGGATCGGTATCTCCCGCTATGCATAAATATTTCCGCGTGCCTGCAGCCTGGGTTATTAAGCATAAATTTTTAAATTGCTTTAAAGAGAAAAAATACGATATGCACGAGCTGCCAATCGTGTGCGATTATGAAAACGGCAGGGTTTCAAAGGAGGAGCTTGACGCGCTTTCCACCTGCGACCTTGACGCTGAGATAAACAACGGGCTTTCCGAAAATTCGAAGAAAGCGCTTGAGGATATAAATCAACAATGACTGAGTTGAGTATTATCATTCCCGTTTACAACAGGGAGAAAACAATTGAAAAATGCCTTGACAGTATTATTGAAAGCGTTGAAGCGGCTGAGAGCTTTTCCCCCGAAATCGTGCTCGTTGACGACGGCTCGGCAGACGCTTCCGTTAAGATATGCAGGGAATATGCCGATAAGCAAAATTACATCCGGCTTATTGAAAACCGCCATGCGGGTGTAAGCGCTGCAAGAAACGCAGGAATTGATGCCGCTAAAGGTGAATATATCGCCTTCGTTGATTCGGACGATTACTTGGGCAGGGATTTCATTTCGCTTTTAAAGGACGCCTTAAAAAGCAAGCCTGAGCTTGCGGTTTTCAGAGCGCATTATTTTGTGAACGCGCTGGGGAATTGCTCCGAGGACGCTGTTGACCTGACCGAGGGCGAGGCGCTTGACATTGAGTGCATTTACGCCCCGCTCGTTGAGCAGAAGCTGAACTCCTGCTGGAGCAAGGCATTCCGAAAGGATATTATCAGCAGCAACTGCATTCGGTTTACCGAGGGAATGCAGATAAGCGAGGATTATCTGTTCGTGCTCGACTATGCTTCCCGCTGCAAAAGCGTGAGCATATATCCGTTTCTGCCGTATTATTACTGCTTTGCGGCGGCGGGCTTCAGGAGATTTACGCCTGAGCTGGTTTACGACCTTATTAACGCATATTCGCAGACTGCGGATTTTATTTTTGCAAAGGGCATAAACGAATTCAGGCAGGAGGTCTGCCAAAGATATCTGCAGCTTTTGTGCGAATTTCTCATCAGGCTTTACAGAGAGAAAGCGATTGACGATAATCTTTTAAACGACGTTGAATATTCGGCATTATATAACGACATTTTAAAAACGAGCTTCAGAAAGCCAAAGGCAATTCTTGAAAAACACATTGTGACGAGGAAGGCTTTTATTACGGGAGACGCTTATCTGAAAATGCTTTATATGCTTAAAGACCGAATAATAAAATAAATCTTATCAGGAGCAAGTGCATTTATGAAAAAGAAAACTAAATACAGTATGGCGTTTTCGGCGACGGACGCGGTAATGTACCTGCTTTTGCTGTTCCCGATTACAACGCTTTTTCAAACAAATATTGTAATTCTGAACAGAATCGTGTTCTTTTTCACATATTTAACCCTGCTGTTCGCGCTATACAGCAAGGCTAACACCGTCAGACTTATAGCCCTGCCCGTGATGGTGTTCCTTTACGTGTGGGCGTCTTTTCACACAAACTTTCCGCTTTTCACTATAAACATCTTTTTCTATTTTCAGTTCATGGTGCTTTACTCGCTTTTGTTTTTAACAAAGCGCACTGCGGTTGAAAGCTTTTTCAAAAGAAATCCCAAATACGTTTACGGGGTAATATATCTATGGTGCGCGATAATTGCGATTTGCGCGGTTGTGCCCTCGTCCTATCCGTACCATATGTTTTATTTCAAGCCGTTAGGTCTTAACGGCTTCCGCTCCGCGCCTACGGCAATCTTTATTCTTTGCCTTATTATGCTGGCAATGGTGCTTTATAAAAACCGAAGGCTGATTGTTTTTTCGGTTTTCCCGATGTACGTTATCTTTGCAGGCAGCTCGCGCACCTATTTTCTGGTTGGCGTTCTGATTTTTATAATTCTGTTTTATATTTATTGCAAGGGAAAGCAGAAATTTTATATTTATGCCATTCCGGGCGTAGCCGTCGGCTACAAGGCGTATTCGCTTACAAGCGTTTCCGATAAAATGACCGCCTTAACCGCCAACAGCGGCACGAAGGAAACTTTCTGGTATAATCTTTCAAACGGCAGATCCGCTTTCTGGAAGGTTGATATTAACGCCTATAGGCATTTCAGTATTGATAAGCTGCTTTTCGGAAACGGCTTCAACTACGTTTACGAGTTAAACAAAAGAGAAATGAATAACGCCATCTGGGCGCATAACGACTTTATCAATCTGCTGCTCGGCTTTGGAGCAGTCGGCACGCTTATTTACGTTGCCTGCATCGTTGCGCTTATCGTTTTCGTAATGTTTAAGGGCAAGTGCAAAATTCCGGTTTTGATTGTCGTTACGGTTGTAACAATCTGGCTTTTCAACGCATACTTCAATATGTTTTACACATATTTCTGCGCATGCGCAAGCTATCCCTTCCTGCTGCTTGCGGTTAATCATTACTACACGGAAAGGGCGGAGCTTGATAAGCTGCGGGAAACGCAGGAAGCAGAGCTGCACAGAGCTGCGCTTGAAGCAAGAAGGAAAAGAGGCATCAGGGCTTGACGCTGGATATTATCGTGCCTGTTTATCAGGTGAAGCACTACCTTGAAAAATCAATAAGCAGTCTGCTGAGCAACTCCGAAGCCCGAATAATTATTATTGACGACGGCAGCACGGACGGCAGCGCCGAGCTTGCGGACGTCCTTGCAGAGGGCAACGGCAGGATAACCGTTTTTCATCAGGAAAACGGCGGAGTCAGTGCGGCAAGAAACAAGGGGCTTGAGCTTGCAAGCGCGGATTACATTGCCTTTGCGGACCCCGACGATTTTGCCGCCGAGGGATACTATTCCCGCCTGCTTGAAAAAATGCTTGCAGAAAAGGCAGACCTTGCCTTCGGCAGCTTTACACGCAGATATGAAAACGGAGAGGAAGCACCCGCAGACGAGCAGGGCTTCGGCAGCCTGCCCGAAAGCTTTAAGGATTTTTCGCTTTATATCACCGATTATGAAAGCTCTCAGAGCGCGGTTATGGGCGCCGTGTGGCGCTGCATTTTCAAGAGGGACATCATTGAAAAGAACTCCCTTCGCTTTAACGAGCACATTCACCTGAGCGAGGATTTATTTTTCCTGCTCAGCTACATAAGCTGCTGTGAAAGCTGCTGCACGGCTGACGATTACGGATATTATTATCTTGTTAGAAGCAGCTCTGCAAGCGCTGAAAGCTATAAAAAAGAGCTTTTTGAAAACAGGTGCGAATGCATTGCCGATTTAAGAAAATGCCTTGACGCAAACGGCTTTATGACGCCGGAGCAGAAGCATACCGTTCTTTGGCGCGCGCAATATATTTTTTCCTATGAATGCATTTCAAACGAAATGCGTTTTAACAAAAACGCAGCGGCGGCAATTGATGATTTTATTGAGCGCGGCTTTTGCGATGCTTTGCTGACGGAGGATGCGGTGCGCCTGGCTGAAAGGGAAAACAAATCAAAAAAAATTCCGCTGATATTAAAGCTTTGCAGAGCGAAAAAAACGAACGCAATCAAGCTGATTTACAGCTTAAAAAAATAAAAAGAAGTTTCAAAATGGATATTAAAAAATCAATTAAGGACGGAACCTTCTGGGTTTCAATTTATCATCACCTGAATAAGAGATATTTAACCGTTTCCGAGTCCGACAATCTTATCGGGCTCTATATTCGCCTTATCTGCTATGAAAAGGTGCACAAAAAATATTCCTACGTGCTTGAAAACCATCAGCCCTCAAAGCCCGGGGACAAACATTTTTCAAACAAGATTTTCACCTGCTGGATTCAGGGTGAAGAAAACGAGCCCCCGCTCGTGCAGAAGTGCATAAGCTCAATTAAGGAGCGCTTTCCCGAGAGAGAGGTTATCGTTATCACCAAGGATAACATTTCCGATTATATTGAAATTCCCGAATGGTTTATGGATAAATGGCAAAAAGGGATTATTGATTCAACAAAGCTTTCAAATCTCATCCGCCTTGAGCTACTGATTAAATACGGCGGCACCTGGATGGATTCAACCCTTTACTGCTCCTCCTCCGACGTGCCTGATTATATTTTTGACACCCCGCTTTTTATGTATTCCGAAACGGGGCTCGGCGAAATTCGCTGCGGAGCAACCTGGCTTATGAGCGCCGAGAGCAACAACAATATTTTAAGAGCCGCCAGGGACGTTTATCTTGAATACTGGAAGCACGAGAAAAACCTGATTGAATACTTCGTGGTAACCTTCTGCCTTAAAATGGCGATTGAAAAATATCCCGAGGAATGGAGCAAAATGTTCGTTGCCCCTGCGATGACCGAAATAACGCTTGCAAATTATTTCTTTGAAAAATATGACGCAGGCATTTGGAAAAACATTAAGGAGCTGACTTGCTTTCACAAGCTTTCAAACAAGGACGTTGAAACAAAAAGCGATTTCAGCGGAACCTTTTGCGAGGCTTTTTTTAACGGAGAACTGGATTAATAATGGCAAACTCAAATATTAAAGCAAAGGCGGTTTCCGGAATTATCTGGAAATTTGCGGAAAGATGGTCTGCGCAGATTGTTTCCTTTGTGGTTTCCATCGTGCTTGCGCGCCTGCTTATGCCCGCCCAATACGGCGAGGTTGCAATGATTCTGGTGTTCATAAACATTGCCGACGTTTTCGTTTCAGACGGCTTTTCAACCGCGCTGATACAGAAAAAGGACGCAGATAAAACGGATTTTTCCACGATGTTTTACTGCAGTCTGGCAATATCGGTTTTGTTTTACGGCATCCTTTTTTTCAGCGCGCCTCTCATTGCAAGGTTTTATAACAACGAAAACTTAATATGGCTCTTGCGTATATTCTCGCTCAAGCTGCCGATTGCCTCAATCAATTCAATTCAGCATGCCTACGTTTCAAGGAATATGCTGTTCAAAAAATTCTTTTTTTCAACAATTATCGGCACGGTAACCTCGGGAATAGTCGGAATTGCCATGGCTTATTTCGGCTGCGGCACCTGGTCGCTTATCGCGCAATATCTTGTTAATTCCGTTATGGACACCGCTATTCTTTTTATAACGATAGATTGGCGTCCCACAAGGGATTTTTCAAGAAGCTCGGCAAAGGCGCTGCTTTCCTACGGCTGGAAAATCACGCTTGGCAGCCTGCTTAACAGCGTTTATAACGAGTGCCGCTCGCTCGTCATCGGTAAAAAATACACGTCTGACGATTTGGCGTATTACAACAAGGGAAAGCAATTCCCCACCCTGTTTACAACGAACGTTAATTCCGCAATCGGCTCGGTGACCTTTCCGCTGATTTCGGATTATTCGGACGATAAGCAGATGATGAAAAAAATCGCCCGCAAATCAATGCAGCTTACAAGCTACGTAACCTTCCCGTTAATGCTGGGGCTGCTTGCGGTTTCAAAGCCGCTGATAATAATTCTGCTTACGGAGAAATGGATTATTGCCGTTTGGTTTCTGCGGGTTGCCTGCATCGGAGAAATGCTGCAGCCGATTAACACGGTTAATCTGCAGCTAATAAAAGCCTCCGGCAGAAGCGATTTGTTTTTAAAAATGGAGATAATCAAAAAGCTTACGGGCGTTCTGATGGTGGTTGCGGCAATGAGCTTCGGCGTTAAAGCCATTGCGATAAGCGATATTTGCGCCGTTGTTTTTGCAAATATTGTTAACGCCGTGCCAAACAAAAAGCTGGTTGGCTACAGCTATTTTGAACAGATTAGGGATTTACTGCCGAATATGCTTTGCGCTGCGGTTATGTTCGGCGCTGCATTTGCAATAAGCTTTATCGGGCTGAACGTTTATTTAACAATCATTCTTCAGGTTATTACCGGAGCTGCGGTTTATCTGCTGCTTTCGGTTGTTTTCAGAATCAAGGCGTTTTACGCACTGATTGATTTGGTTAAGCAAAAAAAGACGAATCCGAATCGCGATTAGTCTTTCTATGCCTAAGGAAAGGATTAGCAAAGGAAAATGAATTTTTATAAGGAATGCATAGAGCAGGAGGTTTACGCAAATCAGCGCCTGAATCCCCTTGCGCGTTATAAAATCAGAACCTATAACCCTTCCAAAAACGCCGTTTATCTTTTAAGGCAGTATCAGTATTACGCCCATAAAAGCGGGTTTATAAATAATATCTTTGCAAAAAAATATTATAAAAAGCTATTTTCCAGATATAATATTTTTTTGAAGGAAACCACTGAAATCGGCAAGGGCTTAAATATGCCGCACCCTACGGGAATTATTTTCGGCGAATATGCAAGGCTTGGCGAAGGCTGCACGGTTTATCAGCACGTAACGGTCGGCACGAAGCATATTGACGATTATAAGGAAAGGCTTTACCCCGAAATCGGCGACGGCTGCGTGCTTTTTGCAGGCGCCTGCGTGCTCGGCAAAATCGAGGTCGGAAGCGGCACCACGGTTGGCTGCAATTCAATCCTGACCAAAAGCGTGCCAGAAAACTCAACCGTCGTCGGCAATTCAAGAATACTGTAAAAAAAAGAACTTCGGACGCCCGAAGTTCTTTTTTATCAGATATTATTTTCATTAATAATGCTAAGCATTTTGTTGATTTCCTCTGCCGTGCCGAGCCCCGTGCTGAAGGCGGTTGCCGCAGCGCACGCAGTGCCGAGCTTTAGCGCAGACTGCATATTTTCCGTTTGCAGAAAGCCCGCAATGAAGCCCGCAAGCATTGAATCGCCGCAGCCCGTTGAGCTGACAAGCTTATCGCTGAGCGCTCCGATATTGAAAAAATCGCCGTTTTCACAAACGAGAAGCGCGCCCTTATCGCCGAGGGAAACGAGGACGTTTTGCGCGCCCATTTGCTGCAGCCTTTTAGCATATTCTGCAGCTTCATAGCCGGTCTTTATTTTTGCGCCGAAAAGCTCTCCGAGCTCATTTTCATTAGGCTTAACAAGAAACGGGTGCTCGGAAAGGCTGTTTAAAAGCAGCTCGCCCGAGGCATCGACGATGCAGATAACTCCCCTGCCCGAAAGCATTTTCAGGATTTTTCCGTAAGCATCGCTGCCGAGGGACGGCGGCACGTTGCCTGCAAGGAAAAGTATATCCCCCTCCTCCGGAGCTGCAAGCTTTTCATAAAGGCGTTCCATATCCGCAGGCGTTATTTCTGCGCCGCGGGCGTTGAAATCAAGCTCCCTGTCCGCTCGGATTTTAACGTTAATGCGCGTTTCGCCCTGCGGCAATTCAAGCAAATCCGATGCAATACCGCTTTCATCAAGCAGCGCTTGCAGCTTTTCGCCCGTGAAGCCCGCCTTGAAGCCGAGCGCAGTGCTCTGCACGCCGAGCTCTGAAAGAACCGCGGAAATATTCAACCCCTTGCCGCCGAAGCGCATTTCCTCCGCCGTGGTGCGGTTTATATTATCAAATTTTATCTCCTCCGCGCTGATGATATAATCCAGCGAGGGATTTAAGGTTACGGTATAAATCATATCAATTCTTTTTTAGTCTTATTACGTTCCAGCTGAAGGGCTTTAATTCAGCGGTTAGAGTCGTGCCGTCAAGCATAGGTAGCTCATTATTGTGAGGAACAACCTTAACGGCATTGAAATAGTTTTCCGCCCTTTTATCATAGCCGTCCATTGAGATAAATTCAACGGGCTGATAGCCTGCGAAATCCATAAGATTAACATCAAGCACAGCAGCCTCATCAAGGCTTTTGTTAACGCAGAAAATCGCCATTTCGCCGTTTTCCTCATCGTGGGTTGCAATAGCCTCAAGATAAGGAACATCCGTAAATTCCCTGCAATCATATTTCGGGCAGTCTATAAGCGGAAGCAGCGCCGCGCCCCTGCCGTAATTGGAAAGATGCATAAAGGGATAGAAAATCGTTTGCTCAAAAATGCCGCCGCCCGTCTGCGTGAAAATCGGCGCAATAACGTTAACAAGCTGCGCAAGGCAGGCAATCTTAATCCTGTCGCAATGCCGCAGCAGCGTTATCAGCATTGAGCCGATGAGAAGCGCGTCCTCAAAATTATAGATATCCTCAAGCCTTGGGGGCGAGAAGCTCCAGCGCTCATAGGGCGCGTTATCGGAATGATACCACACGTTCCATTCGTCAAAGGAAAGATTAATCGTTTTCTTTGAGCGCTTCTTTGCCTTAACGTAATCGCAGATGCAGATAACGGAATAAATGAATTCATCAAGCTCAAGCGTTTTTGCAAGGAAGCTTGGTGTATCGTCCGCGCGGTTTTCATAATACTGATGCAACGAAACGTAATCAATGCTGTCATAAGCAATATCAAGGCTTTCCGCCTCCCAGCTTCCGAAGGTGGGGGAATTTCTGCTTGAGGAGCCGCAGAGCACGGTTTCAATCCTGTCATCCGTCCACTTCATCATTTTGGAGGCTTCAAGCGCAAGTCTGCCGTATTCCGTGGCGGTTTTTGCGCCCATCTGCCAGCGCCCGTCCATCTCATTGCCGAGGCACCAGAGCTTGATGTTATGCGGCTCTTTAACACCGTGAGATATACGCAAATCCGACCAGGCTGAGCCGCCCTTGTGATTGCAGTATTCAACAAGGTTTCTTGCCCCATCAGCGCCGCGGGTGCCGAGGTTGACCGCCATCATACATTCCGCATTCGCCTTTTTGCACCACTGCATAAATTCATTGGTGCCGAAGGTGTTGGGCTCCGTTGTGCCCCAAGCCAAATCAAGCCTTTTCGGGCGCAAATCAACGGGGCCGACGCCGTCCTCCCAATTATAACCGGAAACGAAATTTCCGCCGGGATAGCGAACGAGCGGCACGTTGAGCTTTTTAACGAGCTCAATAACGTCCGTTCTGAAGCCGTTTTCATCGGCGGAGGGGTGGCCCGGCTCATAAATGCCGCCGTAAACCGCCCTGCCGAGATGCTCGATAAACGAGCCGTATATTCTTTTATCAATATCGCCGATTTTGAATTCACCGGCAAGAGTCATTTTTGCTTTCATACCTTAACACCCAAAAAAGGGTGGAATAAATCCGCCCTTATTATTTGATTATTTTTCTCTTCTTGCTGCAAGCTCTGCGGAAATCTTTGCTTTCTTTTCGCCGCAAATGTCATACTTAAGCATCGGGAAAATTGAAAGCAGGGCAAGTATGCCGGGAAGCGCAGTATATGCAAAGAAGATAATATCCTTATTGCAGTTTGAGAAATCCTGAGCGTTGAGCGCCTCATAATAACCCGAAGCGCCGACGAACACAAGGCCGACAGCCATTCCGAGTGCAAGGCAAACCTTAATCGTGAGAGTAAGGATTGAATAGCACGCGCCCTCATTTCTCTTGCCCGTTTCATACTCGTATGCGTCAACGCAATCGGCGGTCATAATCATAGGCATAAGCGTTACCGCGCCGAACTGAAGACCGATGAGGAACAGCGAAGCATAGAACAGCACCGTGAGCACGATATTCTTCGGATTCTGGAACCAGAAGTGGCCCACTGCAAATGAGAATAAGGAAGCCGCAAAGCCATAAACGGAAAGCAGGATATACGCCTTCTTTTCATTGAGCTTTTTAATCAGGAACGGGCAGAGAGCCATACTTATCATTGAGCCGACTGCGGTTACGATGCCGAGAACGACAACGAGATTCTGCGATCCAAGGATAATCGTTGCAGCCTGAACCTGAATGCCCATTGCCATCTGCCTGCCGAAGCCGAGGAAATAAGAAATGATAACAAGCATAAAGGGCTTATTTGATTTCAGCGCGGCAAACATTTCCTTAAAGCCGACCGTTTCGCTTGACGCGTTTGTTACTCTTTCCTTATTGATAAGCGGGATGAGCGCAAAGAGCGCGCAACCGAAGATTGCGGTAAGAATACCGACGAATAAAAATTCAGTTGAAATCATCGGGGCATCCTGCTCGCCCTTTTTAACGAGAACCTTTGAGCCCTCAGGCACGATAAGGCAAACGATGGGAACGATTACCGCACAGGCGGAGAAGCCGACCTGCTTGAAGGTGTTTGAAATTGAAACGACATTTGTGCGCTCCGTCGGATTAGGAGTGAGCGCAGCGGCAATGCCCTGTGACGGAACATCGCCCATAGTCATAGCGATTGACCAGATAAGGCTTACGATGAAAATCCACACATAAAGCCCGATTCCCTTAAACGGAACCTTGACGAAAATAATCGCAGTTGAAATAAGCAGCGGAGCAAGCGAATAAACAATCATTGATTTAAACTTGCCAAGCTTACTTTTTGAACGGTCAATAAGATTTCCTACGACGGGGTCTGCCGCAGCGGAAACGATTTTTGCAACCAGAATTAAGATTGCAACGATGATAACGTTAGCATTCAGAATTGAACCCGAGAACTCTGCCTGATAGGTGAAAAGCAGACCTACTACTGCCTGAAATCCGAAAAGGCCGAGGGAATAAGCCGCGATTTCCTTGAAATTCAGATGCTTCTGAGTTGAAATATCTGTTGGATTAGACATAAATTTTCCTCCCTGAAAAAACGGAAAACAGCGAAACGGAAATCCGCTTCGCTATAATTCCTATTAATCTCTGAAAACGTCGGCAAACAAATCAATGTTTGCAGCCTTCATAACCGCGCTGAACATACGCGAGCCGTTAACGGGCAGAAGCTTGCCGAAAACGCTCATAGCGTGTGCGTCCAAGCCGTGCACCTGAAGCGCCTGCTTTCTTTCAATGCCGAACATAATCAGCTTAACCATCAGATCACAATCGGTTGAAATCATATCCATAACCTTCTGACCCTTACCGCCGTCATTCTTCTGGTCACGGAAAATATCGGTTTTGGTGAAGCCCGGGCAAACGAGGCCAACGTACATCTTGCCCCTGAATTCCTCACGCAGGGATTCCGTGAAGCCCTTGAGCGCAGCCTTTGAAGCGGAATACATAGTCGTGCCCGCAAGGCTCATCAAAGCGGCAGAGGAATCAATATTAATAATTGCAGGAGAGCTGCTCTTTAAAAGCATGGGCAGCATTGCCTTTGTTGAATAAACGCAGGAATAGAAATTGATGTTAATTGCCCTTTCAATTTCATCCATATCATAGCGGTCAAAGCGCTTGAATTTCGGGAGAATGCCGGCATTATTAACGAGAACATCAACCTGAACGCCTTCTGCCTTAAGCTCTTCAACGAAGTTATCCCAATTCTCTTTCTTGGAAACGTCAAAAAGCTTATAGGAAAACTGCTCTGCATAAGTGGGACCGAGCTCCTCAATAAACTTAAGCATTTTCGGCTCGCTTCTGGCAACGCCGATAACACGGCAGCCGTGCTTTTTGATAAGGGTTGCGGCAATACCTGCACCCATACCGCCGGAAGCGCCCGTTACAACGCAGGTTTTTCCGCTTAACCAACAATTAGACATAATTAAACCCCTTTTCATAAGTTATTTAACGCAAATATTATACTAAATAATATTAAGATTTACAATATAATTATCAATATTGATAAATTTTTTTAACATTTGATGCGCTTTCTCAGCGCCATGCAAAGCGCAGATGCGGCTGATATTTTAATCAAATCCGGAATAACAAAGGGCAATACACACATTGAAAGCGCGCCGCCGATTGTGATTGCCTCTGCTTTCTTTGTGTAAAGCACGACGAACCACGCCGTGCCGAATGCATAGCAAACTGCAATTCCGAGCAGCATAAAAACGGCATAAACCCAGAGCTTTTTGCCGATGATATCCACCGCAAGACCAACGATTAACGCAGTGAAAAGGAAGCCGATAATATAGCCGCCCGTTACTCCGAACAGCACGCCCGCGCCCGCATTGAAGCCCGAGAAAACGGGCACGCCGATAAGCCCGAGCAGGATATAAACCGTAACTGCAAGAGCGCCCCTTTTTGCTCCGAGCAGCCCCGCGGCAACGCAAACGCCGAGGGTTTGCAGAGTTATCGGCACGGCGCCGACGGGAAGCTGTATCCACGAGCACACGGCAATAATTGCCGCAAAAATTCCGATATAAGCCAAATCAAGCGTTTTCAGCTTTTTATTTTTCTTTTTTGCTTTTTCTTCCATAGCCTTTACCTCACATAAAAGAGAATAATTCAGCAAAATTAAATTGTCAACTTTTTTGTTTTTTAAGGTTTACAATTCAGCAAAGCGTTTTGCAGTTGATAAAACGCCGCCGATATGCTATTATTAATTAGCTACAAACTTACGGAGGCGGCAAATGGCTGAAAGAAAATGGTTTAAGGGTGACACGCATCTGCACACCCTGAACAGTGACGGAGTGCTGACCAAGGGACAGCTTGTTGAGCGCTGCAAGGGGCTTGGACTTGATTTCATTATGATAACGGACCACAATTATAACTCTGTTGAGCAAAGCTATTACGACGGCGAGCTGCTTATAATTCAAGGGCAGGAAATAACGGGCGAAAACGGGCATGTGAACATATGGGGCGCCAAGGTGCCCGCAGAGCCGCCCTATGATTTAAGCGGCAAGGCGGAATACATAAGCATTATTAACGCCTGCCGTGAAGCGGGCGCAACCGTTTCGCTCAATCACCCGTTTTGCTCCAATTGCGGCTTCAGGTTTGATATTGATGATGTTCCCTGCGACTGCGTTGAGCTTTGGAACACCGTTCAGCACACGGACAATATGTTTAACCGCGATTGGTGGGAAAGGCAGCTGCTAAGCGGCAGGCGCATAAGCGCAATCGGCGGCAGCGATTACCACAGAAACTATGCGGGGCTGGATATTCTTGCGCATCCGACCACCTTCGTTTATGCGGAGGAATGCACTCCTGAGGCAATTTTGGCGGCTATGCGCGAGGGCAGATGCTTTGTTACAAATTCGCCGCGCTCAACTCAGATTGAGCTGACCTGCGGCAGCGCAACAATCGGCGAAAGCCTGCCGTTTAAACAGGGGCTTGAGGCTGAAATAACGCTTAGCCGCCTGCTGCCGCTGCACACCGTTACCGTTTATAATAACGATAAAATCGTTTTCAGCAAGAAATATTACAGGGGCGCCAATTCACTGCGCATTTATTGCCCCGTTAAGGAGAAGGGCTTTTTGCGCGCCGAGGTTACCTACGAATTTAAAGGCGCGCTGAAAAGCGCTTATGCCCTTGCGGAAAAGAAATTCCTCGGCAGCAACAAAACCACGCTGCCGCCGTTTATAAGAGCGTTCACAAATCCCATTTGGATTGAATAGAGAGCACATATGAAAAAAAGAAAGATTAATAAGGACACTATTCCCGAAAGAACCAAAAGCTTTAAAATCAGCACGAGGATAACGCTTGCCTCTGTGCTTGGCATCGTTATTCCCATTTTGGTTATTGCCGTGCTTTCAACCGTATTTATTAATTCAGCCAAGAAGGATTACATTCCCTCCACCGTGAGCACTAAAACTTACGGGCTGATTAACCAGCTTCAGTGGAACAGCACGATAAGCAGCATTGCGGACTGCCTTGCTTCGGATGACGCTGAGAAGAAGCTTGAAGACATAAAAAACATCGCCGCGCCGCTTGAGGACAGGGGCACGCTGATTTATATTGAGGAGAATTCCGCCCCGTATTATCAGACCGCGGCAGACGGAACCGCGCTTGACGCCGCCGGCAGAATTACTCCGCTTAACACGGACGAAAACAGCTATTACTACAGCGATTCCGGCATCGCCTTCGTTACCCACGCGCAAAGCAACGGCACCGATTATCTGATTGTGATTTTCAATCCCGATTATAACGTGCCGAACGCCGTGCCTGCTTATGAAAGCATTGAGCGTTCGCTTACTGCAAAGCTGATTGCGGTTCTTATTGTCTTTGTGCTTTTATTCATCATCGCAATCGTTGTGGTTTCCCTTATCACTTCAAAAACGATCGTTGACCCCATCAACAAAATTGCAAGGGGCGCAAATGAAATTGCGAAGGGAAATCTTGACTACGAAATCCAATATCAATCCAAAAACGAGCTCGGCCAGCTTGCCGAAAGCTTTGACTATATGAGGAAGCGGCTTAAGCGCTCGCTGCTTGATAAAAACGAGGCAACCCAGCAGCAAAAGGAAATGGTTGCTGGAATTGCCCACGATTTAAGAACGCCGCTGACCTCCGTTAAGGGATATATGGAGGGACTGCGGGACGGCATTGCGGACACGCCCGAAAAGCAGAAGCGATACCTTAAAACCATATACGCCTCCACCTGCGATATGGAAAAAATGCTTGACGACCTGCTGACGGTTTCCAAGCTTGAGCTCGGCACGATTGAGCTACACAGGGAAAGGGTTTCCGTTTCCGATTTCAAGGGATTTGCAACGCAAATCGGAATGGAGCTTTTGCTTGACGATTTTGATTTTGAGCTTGCCGATAATTCCAAAACCAACCCCGCGCTTTACGTTGACACAGACCGCTTTTCAAGGGTTATTGACAACATTATTTCCAACAGCGTTAAATACAGGCGCGAGGGCGTTAAGGGCAAAATCTGCCTTTCAATTTCCGAATACGAGCACAGCATTATTTTTGAGGTTGCGGACAACGGAATGGGCGTTGAGCCCGAAAGCCTGCCGAGGATTTTTGACACGCTTTACCGCGCGGACAAGGCGCGCACCAACGTTTCGGACGGCAGCGGGCTCGGGCTTTCCGTTTGCAAGCAGCTTGTTGAGCTGCACGGCGGAATGATTTGGGCGCAGAACAATTCAATGGGCGGGCTTTCAATTTTTATTTCCCTGCCGAAATACGAAGAAATCGAGGAATAAACGATGAAAAGAATACTTGTTGTTGAGGATGATATCAACATCCAGACCCTTGAAAAGGATTATCTTGAGGCAAATAATTTTTCTGTGCAGACCGCGTCTGACGGCAAGGAGGGCTTAGCGCTTGCGCTGAGCGAGGATTTTGATTTAATCCTGCTTGATATTATGCTGCCCGAGCTTGACGGGCTTGAAATCTGCCGCCGCGTGCGCGAGCACAAGGATATTCCCATTCTGCTCGTCAGCGCAAAGAAGGAGGACCTTGATAAAATCAAGGGGCTCGGCTTCGGCGCGGATGATTACATCGTTAAGCCGTTTTCCCCGAGTGAGCTTGTTGCAAGGGTTATTGCGCACATCAGCAGATATCAGCGCCTCACTGCCAAGGAGCCGCACAGGAAATCCGTTCCGCTCGTTGAAATTGACAGCCTGAGGCTTGACGGCGATTCGCGCCGCGCCTTCGTCAACGAGCATGAGCTGCTTTTAACGAACAAGGAATTTGATTTGCTTTACTACCTTGCCTCCAGCCCGAACACGGTTTTCAGCAAGGAAAAGCTTTTCAGCGAAATCTGGCAGTATGACTCAATCGGCGAAACCTCCACCGTTACGGTGCACGTTAACCGAATTCGCGATAAGCTTAAGGAAATTGACCCCGCGCTCGATTATATTCACACCGTTTGGGGCAAGGGATACAGATTTAATAAGTAAGATAATAAAGCAGTGGTGCGCCACTGCTTTTTGTTTTGAAAAAATATTTGTTTTTTAAAGTTCATTTTAAGTTTCCGGATTATAGTGTGGTTGAAAAGAAAGAGGCGCACCTCACAAAAATAACAAAAACCATTCAAGGAGTTAATACAAAATGAAAAAAGCATTCAGAAAAAGATATGTGCGAAACACGGTTATGATTGCAATGATTCTTGCACTTTCCGCGTGTTCCTGCTTCACCTACGGCTATGCAAAGGAACAGGCACAAAGCGAGGCGATTAACAGTATTCAGGAGCAATTTGAGGATTTCAGAAATCAGCAAATGCCTGATTTTAACGCTGGGGAACAGCAGGCGCAGGACGGCGGACAAACGACTGACAATAACAATCAGTTGCCTCCCGATATGCAAAACGGCGAGGCTCAGGGAAACACTGACGGCGCAGCGCCTCCCGATATGCAAAACGGCGATGCCCAGTCCGCTGAAGGCGAGGGCGTAACCGAAAGCGCTAACGGTCCTTCGAAAAGCGAGAACGGACCAAACAGAGGCGGTAACCCGCAGGGCGGCGAGAATTCAGGCAGACCTCAGCGCCCCGGTGAAAGCGGCGATTCCTCCGCAGAGGGCACGACCGATTCTCAGCAGCAGCCCGAGCTTCCGAGCGATGGTACACAGCAGAACGGCGACGCTCAGACTGCTGACGGCGAGGACACAACCAAGAGCGCTAACGGACCCTCAAGAAGCGAAAACGGACCCGACAAGGGCGGCAATCAGCAGATGCCGAGCGGCGATAATCAGAATATGACGCCCCCTGATTTCAACGGGCAGATGCCCGATATGGGCGGCAGCGCAAGCGCGCAGATTTCCGCGCCGTACATCGCGGCACTTGCGGCGGAAAACCTGATGATTGCGGCAATTCTTGTTTATCTCATCCTTTCCGGCTTCAACAAGAGGGGCTTTAAGAAAACACTTAAAAACACCAAAAATGCAATCATCTTTGCAATCACGGTTGCACTTCTGACGGGCGCAATAACCTTTGCACAGTTTGCAATCTCAGGCAGGACGGAGGTTCCTTTTGACGGCAGACCCGATATGAGCCAAAGTCAGACGCTGCCCGACGGCGACGACAGCACGACCGACGAAAATACGACATATGAGGACGGCACTGAGGCAAGCGGCGCTAATCAGGCAAATATAGAATTCACAATATAACTCATTACCTGCGTGGTTATAAATCTCTCCCTTTCTCATCTCTCCGTCTATAACTTTAAATAGATGTAAATAACCACGCGTTAAAGGGCGGCAGGAAATCCTGCCGCCCATATTAATTTTGAATTAGGAATGCGGAATTATCGGTTTGCCGCTATGCGGCATTAAAAAGCGGGCGGATAATATCCGCCCCTACTGCTCACCGGTCACTGACCACTGACCACTATTCCGTCTTACCCATAACGGACAGCGGGTCAACATATTCGCCGCCGAGCTTCGTTTCAAAATGCAGGTGGCTTGCCGAGGCTTTTTCAAAGGGCACGCTGCCGAGCGTGCCGATTACCTGCCCGATTTGCACCTCATCCCCCTCCGAAACGGAAGCGGAATCAAGCCCGCAATATTTTGCCACGAGCGTGCCGCCATGGTCAATTTCAACAACCATTCCCATAAGGCTGTTGCTGTAAACGCTGAGCACTAAGCCGTCGTTAACGGCATAAACGTCGCTGCCCGCCTCGCCCTTAAAATCAACTGCGGGATGGCTGCGGTAATCGCCCATCGTTTCATTTTTGACGAGCTCCTGCGAATAGCCGTTAATCACCGTTTCCGAAATCGGATACTGATAAAAGCTTTTATACGGCGTATTGCTGTCCGAAAGCGGCATAGTTGCAGGCTCCGCCTCAGTCTGCTGCTCGGTTTCGGGCTCGGTTGCGGCAGTGCTTACTTCCGTAGTGGTTTCGGCAATCGTTACGCTGCGCTGAACGGAAGTGGTTTTTTCCTCAACGATGGTGGTATTCTCGTTAACGTCGTTTGCGGGCTTCGTTGTGAAATAAACCGCCGCGCCGAGAGCAACGATTGAAACGCATATAACGGAAAACAGGGCGCGAAGCCTGATGCTTTCCTTTTTAAATTTAAAAGTCATAAAAAACACCTCGGCTTTATTATTAACCGAGGTGCTGTTTTTTATTCAATTATTTTAAACCATGTTGCTCGCTTCGTTCAAACAATAAATATAATTGCCGTGCGCAGCACCCTTATCTTAACTCTCAACTTTTAACTCTTAACTTTTATCTTTCTTCACAGCCTGCATTATTTCAAGGCAGGCGCGCACGGTTTCGAGCGGGGATTCCTGACCGAGCTTAACGGAAATGCCTGCCTTTTTAGCTGCGGAGAGCAGCACCCTGCCCTTCATTGCCTTATTGAGCGCCATAACAAAATTGATATCCGGCTCGTGCATATAAAGCATTACCGCGCTGTTTTTCTGCGCAATTTCATAAACGCCGAGATTTGCCGCCGTGTTGCGCAGAAGCGAGATTTCAACAAGCCCCATTATGGATTCGGGCGGAGCGCCGAAGCGGTCCTTAAGCTCATCGTAAACGTCCTTTGCATCCGCATCGCTTCTGATTGCGGCAATGCGCTTATAAATTGAAAGGCGCTGCGGGGTTGAGGAAATATAGCTTTCCGGAATATGCGCCTCAACGGGCAAATCAATCAGGCATTCGGGCTTTTCCTCGCCCTCCTTAAGCTCGCCCTTTTCCTCTGCAACGGCTTCGCCAAGGAGCTTCAAATACATATCATAACCGACAGCCTCCATATGCCCGTGCTGGCGGTTACCGAGAAGCGAGCCCGCGCCCCTGATTTCCAAATCGCGCATTGCAATTTTGAAGCCTGAGCCAAATTCAGTGTATTCGCGGATTGCCTCCAGCCTCTTGGTGGCAACATCAGAAAGCTCCTTTCCGCGGTTAAAGGTGAGATAAGCATACGCCCTGCGCGAGCTTCTGCCCACCCTGCCGCGAATCTGATGAAGCTGAGCAAGCCCCATACGGTCTGCATTTTCAATAATAAGGGTGTTAACGTTTGCAACATCCACGCCCGTTTCAATAATCGTTGTGCAGACAAGAATATCAATTTCTCCATTAATGAGCTGCGCCCAGACGTCCGAAAGCTGCTCCTCAGTCATTCTGCCGTGAGCAATGCCGACGCGCGCCTCGGGGATTTCGTTTTTAATCCGTATTGCAATATGGTCAATGGTTTCAATATTATTATGCAGATAATAGCTCTGCCCGCCGCGCGCAAGCTCCTTTTGCAGCGCTTCAATAATCACGCCGAAATCATATTCCAGCACATAGGTTTGCACGGGATATCTGTCCCCCGGAGCCTCCTCAATCAGGCTCATATCACGGATGCCCGAAAGCGCCATATTAAGCGTTCGGGGAATAGGTGTTGCGGAAAGCGTGAGCACGTCAACAGCGGGAAATTTTTCCTTAATTCTTTCCTTTTGTGCAACGCCGAAGCGCTGCTCCTCATCAACAATCAAAAGCCCCAAATCCTTAAAGGCAATATCCTTGCTGATAATGCGGTGAGTGCCGATAAGCAAATCAACATTGCCCTCGCGAAGCTGCTTTAGCACATCCTTTTGCTTTGTGGGAGAAACAAAGCGGGAAAGCATTTCCACCTTGACGGGGAACGCCTCCATTCGCATTTTAGCAGTGTTATAATGCTGCATTGCAAGCACCGTAGTCGGCACAAGAACCGCGCACTGCTTGCCCTCTGAAATGCACTTGAAGGCGGCGCGCAGTGCAACCTCAGTTTTGCCGAAGCCAACGTCGCCGCAGAGCAGGCGCTCCATAGGCACGGGGCGCTCCATATCCTGCTTGATTTCCTGCGCGCAACGAAGCTGGTCGTCCGTTTCATCATAGGCAAAGCGCAACTCAAAATCGCGCTGCAAATCCGTATCCTCCGAAAAGGCATAGCCCTTCGTGCTCATTCGCTTTGAATAAAGCGCAATCAGCTCCTTTGCCATATCCTTAACCGAGGAGCGAACGCGCGCCTTTGCTTTTTTCCATTCCGTGCCGCCGAGGCGATTAACCTTGACGTTGTTGTTCTCGCCGGGACCGATGTACTTTGAAACCAAATCAAGCTGAGTTACGGGAACGTAAAGCGTATCTCCCTTAGCGTAAGAAATTTTAATATAATCCTTTTTAACCTTGTTGAGCTCAAGCGCGTGAATCCCCTCAAAAACGCCGATGCCGTGCACGTTATGCACGATATAATCGCCGACTGCAAGCTCATCAAGCGAATGAATTGCATTTTGCGAATCAACCCTTTTGCGCTTCTTTTTCTGCTGCAGGGATTTGAGATGGGTTATCAGCGCAAATTTCACCTCGGAAAGCTGAAAGCCCGCGTTGATGGTGCCCGTTGTTACGGTAACCGCGCCTTTCGGAAATTCAAGCGGATAGCCAGCGGTAAAAAAGGCGTTAATCCCATCGTCAATCAAATCATCGGCAAGCGCCTTTGCGCTCCTCGTGGTGCCCGCCATAACGCAGACGGTGTAGCCGTTTTTCAGCAGGGGCACCACGTCCTCCTTAAGCTGAGCAACCGTGCCGTTCCACGCGTTAAAGCTCTGCACGTGAAAGCTCGAAAGCTGCGCCACAGGGGTATCAAACGAGCCGCGCGGAAGCGAATCAAGATAAACCGCGCCGCTTGCATTATATATATCCTTAAGCTCCTCAAAGCAGAGCTGATATTTATCAAGCCCCTTGCAGAGCGTTCCGTTTTCAACGAGCCATTTAAGCTGCTCGTTCAACAGCTTATCCGAGGCAAGCGCCCTTTCCTTAACCTTTGCGCTTTCGCAGACGAAAAACAGCCCGCTGCAATAATCGAAAATGCCGTTGCTTTCATAGGCAAGCGGCAGATATTTATCATAGCAAATCAGCGAGGTGCCGGCGCGGAGCAAATCGCAATCGGCATAAAGCGCCTCGCGCGCCTTGATTGCCTTGCCCTGAAGCGATTTTGCAAGCGCTTCAATTTTCTTTGCAAGTCGCTCGTTTGACTCAAAAAGCACCTCTGTTGACGGGGCAATTTCAATCTGACTGAGCTTGCCCGTGCGGCGCTGTGTGGCAATATCAAAGCTTGAAATGCCGTCCACCGCGTCGCCCCAGAGCTCAATTCTGACGGGCTCCTTAAAGCTTGGCGGGAAAATATCAATAATTCCGCCCCTGACGGCAAACTGCGAAGTGCCGTCCACCTGCTCATAGCGGGTGTAGCCCGCAAAAACGAGGAAGGAAAGCAGCTCCTCAAGATTAATCATATCGCCCACGCCGATTTGCCTGGTGCGCTTTTGCAGCTCCTGCGGCGGCATTGTGAGCTGGCACGCGGCGCTGACGGAGCAGACCACCGCCGTATATTCCTCATTAAGAATTTTTGAAAGCACGCCGAGGCGGATATGCTCAAAATCGCGCGAAATGCCTGCAACCTCCTGAAACGTGAATTCACGGGAGGGATAATACAGCACGCCGGACTGCACGGCGCTTAAATTTTCGCTCATTCTGATGGCAGCGCTTTCATCCGGCATAAGGATTAAAGCGCGCTCGCCCTTAACCTGCATAAGAGAATGAATTAAATGCGCCTTAAACGCATCGGAAACACCTATAGCCCCGCAAGGCGCACCCCCGGGGGTTATGCTTTTTGCGAGGCCCCAAAATTCATTACTCTTTTCAAACAGCTTTGAAAAGCAAGACATAACGAATATCTATCTCCTATTATATTTGTTTAATTGAATTCATTCATTGCTGCATCCACGCCGTCAGATACAATCACTTCAACTGCGGCAACCGCGTCAATAAGTTTGTTGCGATAATCCGCCTGCTTATCAACCGGAATGTTTCCAAGCACCCATTCAACCATATCGTAATCGGCAGTAGGCTTTTTGCCGACGCCGATTTTAACGCGCGGAAATTCCTCCGTGCCAAGGTGGGAAATAATGCTTTTTAAGCCGTTATGCCCGCCGGCGGAGCCCTTGCGGCGAATTCTTATTGTGCCGACATCAAGCGATACATCATCCGAAAGGACAATAATCCTCTCAGGCGGGATTTTATAAAACCTTGCCGCCTCGCCGACAGCCTCGCCCGAATTATTCATAAAGGTTTGGGGCTTCATCAGAAGGCAACGGTGAGCGCCGATTTTTGCATCCGCAAGCAGCGCGTGGAATTTTAACTTTTTAATGTCAACGTCAAGATGGCGGGCAAGCAGCTCAATTGCAAGAAAGCCTGCGTTATGCCGGGTCATCTCATACCTTGCGCCGGGATTGCCGAGGCCGACTATCATATACTCATATGACGAGCCGCCGCCGAAATCCTTTTTTCTTTTGAAAATCATAATTAATCCTTAAAATGCTAAACGGGAGGGCACGGAGACCCTCCCCTATATAGTATATTACTCTGTTTTTTCAAATTCCGAAAATTCTCTTTCCTCATCGGGCTTTTCGAAATTATACATATTTTCATCCTTAACGTGATGAGCGATATAATCATCGCGGTCAAAGAGCTCGTCAGCCTTGATTTTCCAAAGCTTAGCCGCCTCAATCGTTTTATCAAACAAAGCGTTTGCGGATTCGGGATGCTGCATTTCCGTTGAATATGCGCCCGTTTCGGCAACCATTTTGCTGATTGCGCCGGGATTATCCAGCACCGGGCAGGGACGGAGCATATTATTTGAGAACGGCTGATTGCGCTTATAAGCCATAAAGAGCGGGCTTTGGAGCGCCTCTAAAACCGAATGGTCTTTAATATTAACATTTGAATAATGAACGAACGCGCAGGGCTCGCAATCACCGTTTGAATTGATGTGGAAATAGTGCCTGCCGCCTGCGATACAGCCCTGAACATATTCGCCGTCATTCCAGAAATCAAGCGCAAAAATCGGCTTGGTTTCACGCCATTCGTGCATTTTCTTATACATCAGCGCACGTTGGTCTGCAGAAACCATCAGGTCCGTTACTGCTCCGTTACCCGTTGGCATATATGTAAAGAACCACGCAAAGCGCACGCCCTGCTCGATGAGCCAATCCATATACTCATCTGAGGCAAGCAGCTCTGTGTTTTTACTTGTGTAGCAAAGAGAGGCGCCGAAGGGAATGCCCCTGTCCTTAAGCCTCTTCATTGCTGCGGTGCACTTCTGGAAGGTGCCCTGACCGCGGCGGAAATCATTTTCCTCCTCATATCCCTCAATTGAGAAGGCGGGGAAGAAATTGCCGACATCGCCGATTTCATCTGCAAAGCTGTCATCAATCAGCGTGCCGTTTGTGAAGCTCATAAAGATGCAATCCGGGTTTTCACGGCAGAGGCGCATTAAATCCGCGCGGCGCATAGTCGGCTCGCCGCCCGTGTAAAGGAACATATAAGTGCCGAGCTCCTTTGCCTGGCTGATAATCCTTGCCAAATCATCATAGGAAAGAGAGCTTGAATGCCCGTATTCCGCAGCCCAGCAGCCCGTGCATTTAAGATTGCAGGCAGCGGTTGGGTCCATAAGAATTGCCCACGGCACATTGCAGCCGTATTTCTCAATTGCCGCCATACGAACAGAATAGCTGTTGATTGCAACATTCATCATCGGCGGAATCATTTTACCCAGCGTGTGCTCGTTTGTTTCGCAGATAATCGCCTTAGCAAAGCGCATCCAGTTATTATCGGGGTCATCCATAACCTTATGAAGCCCCGCATAGGTTGAGCGGTTGACCTTTTTTACATCAGCCATTTCAAGAAGAGAAAGGATTTTAGGTGCGTTTTTATTGAAATCCTTTCTTGCATACTTTACCGCCTCTTTAACGGCAAGGCTCATTGCTGTTTCTTTAATAGATTTCATTATTATCCTCTTGTCAAATTACTATAATATAACATTTTTAAATTCAAACGTGAGATAAACTATAATACCTTTTAATTAAAAAGTCAAGCCCCTTGCTTTTTTCTTAATAATTGATTAATTATTTGAAAAATTAAAATCTTATCTGGAATTTGAGACGATAGGTTTTGCCCGTTTTATTCATATATTTTTCGTTGCACAAGGCGCCCCAGCTGTCATAGCCGCCAACGCCCTGCTGGCGTGCAATTGCGCGCACAACGGTTTTGTTAACCGGCGGCAAATCCTTGATATGCCAGGTTTCCTCAAGCTCCATAGGCAGCCAGTGGCAGGCGTTGAATTCCATAACAGGCTCTGCAACGAGGGTGAAGACTTTCTTGTTGCCCACGAGGGTTGCATACCTTACGCCCGTTCTGTTGCCGCATTCCTGAGGCTTGAGATAATCGGTGAACATATCCGTTACGGTGGTGTTATAAACGCCGATTTTTGTGCCGTTATTGCGATCAATATAATTTTCAAACGGACCCTCGCCGAGATAGGTTACATTCTCAAAATCCGCGGGAAGCTCAAAGAGCACGGAGATTTCGGGAACCTCCGGCAATGCCTCGTCGGGATAGAACTGCATATCAACCTCTATGCCCTTTGAGGTGATTGTATAAACGATAATCGCCTTTGATTCGGGTTGAGTGCGAACGGTTGCGGAGCTCGTTACGATAATGCGCTTGCCGCCCTCAAGGATTTTATAACCCTCAATTCTGAAGCAGGTGTTGTTATAAATACCCGGGGTGTTGCCGGCATCGCGCCAGCAGCCGAGCCTTGAACCTGCGCGGTTGCCGCGGTCATTATCCGTGAGCGCGCGCCAGAAATTGAGGCGAACGGGTGCCTGAAGCAGTTCCTCACCGCCAACCTTGATTGAATAGAGCTGATTGCGCTCTCTCTTTTCAAAGCGGATATTAATATCCTCGCCAATGATTCGCAGAGAGCCGTAAGTGTCTGCAACTATAAGCTCCTCATCAGCCTCAAGCTCATCATAGGTGTTTTCAAATTCATTGATAATGAACTGCTCCTCGGCAACGACGTGCCCAGCCTCTGAGAAGGAATTATTCTCTTTAGTGCGAAGCTCAAGGTTGAGATAGCATTCTGTGTTTGTAATTTTGTTAAGCTCCAAATCAACGACGGTTTTCTGATTAGGAGCAAGCTCAACGTCAAGCGTACCCTCTCTCAAAACGCCCTTATCGGAGCACTGGCACCAATAGAGCTCAAACTCGTTAAGATTTGTGAACAGGAATTTATTCTTGATTTCGATAACGCCCTTTTCAGCATCAATCGCCTTGAAATCAACGTTCTGATAAAGCTTTTTGATTTCATAAAGCTTCGGAGTCGGCTTACGGTCGCCGAACAGAAGTCCGTTGCCGCAGAAGTGCCCGTCGTGCGGGTTTTCGCCGAAATCGCCGCCGTATGCAAGATACTCAACGCCGTTATCATCGGTCGTTTTAATTGACTGGTCAACCCAATCCCAGACGAAGCCGCCCTGCAGGCAGGGATATTTATCCCAAAGCTTGGTGTATTCATCAGTTGAGCCGCAGGAATTGCCCATAGCGTGGGTGTATTCGCAAAGAAGCATCGGTCTGCCGTCCCTTGCGGTTACGGCATAATCCTCACAATAATCGGGGCGCGCATACATTTTTGACATAACGTCGGAAAGCTGAGTTTCCATCGGGTCTCTGTCGCACTCAAAATGAACGAAACGGCTTGGGTCTGCATCCTTAATCCACTTATACATTTTCTTGGGAGTTTCGCCGCCGAGGCTTTCATTACCAAGGCTCCAGCAAACGACGCAGGTGCAGTTTTTATCCCTGTGATAGGTTGCCTTAATGCGCTCCATACAAGCCTTTTCCCATTCGGGTCTTGAAGCGGGAAGCTGAGGGCAGCCCACGATTTTTGACCAATAGGTGCCGTGGGTTTCCATATTGTTTTCATCAATAACGTAGAGCCCGTATTCATCGCAGAGCTCCAGCCAGCGCGGGCAATTCGGATAATGCGAGGTGCGAACCGCGTTGATATTATTCTGCTTCATAAGCAGGATATCCTGAATCATAACGTCCTCGGTGATATACCTGCCCTTTTCGCAATCAAATTCATGGCGGTTCGTGCCCTTGAACACGATTCTTTCGCCGTTAAACTTGATGATGCCGTTATCGATTTCAACCTTGCGGAAACCGAATTTCTGGCTGATATATTCAATCGGAATGCCGTTGTTTTTAAGAGTTAAAACGAGGGTGTAAAGATTAGGATGCTCGGCACTCCAGAGCTTCGCATTCGTTACGATTGCCTTAAGCGCGGTAACGTTATCCTCCTCGGCATAGCGGCTGTCAATAGCAACGGTTTCGCCGTTTTCATCAAGGATGCTTGCGTCAATTGAAAGCCCCTCGTAAGCGCCGTTCGTTTTGATGATAGCCTCAAAATAGCCGTCCTTAAAGGTTTCGCTCGGCTCAGCCTTAATGATATAATCGCGAATATATTCCTTTTCCGTGGTGTAAATATAAACGTCGCGGAAAATGCCTGCCATACGCCACATATCCTGGCATTCAAGCCAGGAGCCCGTGCACCAGCGATAAACCTCAACGCCGATAACGTTTGAGCCCTCAACGAGATGGCGGGTGATATCAAATTCAGCGCGGTGGAAGGTGGATTCGTGGTAGCCTATTCTTTCGCCGTTTACATAGAGATAGAAAGCGGATTCTACGCCCTCAAAGCAGAGCACAACACGCTTTGAAAGGATGCTTTCATTAATATGTATGCGCTTGAGATAGCAGCCCACGGGATTATGCTTGGTGGGCGCGTTAGGCGGGCAGATATCCTCGCTTCCCTCCCACGGATAACGGGTGTTGCAATACTGATTCTGGTCATAGCCCTGCATAGTCCACGAGCCGGGTACCTGAACACTGTCCCAATTATGAGCGTCATAATGGGGCTGTGCAAAATCCGTGGGTTTATAGGCATAATTCTTATAAAGCTTGAATTTCCATTTGCCGTTGAGCAGCTTGCAGCGGGAGGATGCATATCTATCCGCCTTTTTAGCCTCTTCAAAGCTTTCATAAGGCATAAGGGTTGCGTGCTGCGGAAGCTGATTTACGGAAACGATTTCCGGATCTGACTGCCATTCCATATATCCGTCAATAAAATTTCTTTCCATAAAAATCTCCTTGAAATTAAAAATAACGGTTTAACTGAATTAATAATTAACGTCTATGGTAAATACCCTCGTGGAAGCCCTCCTGACGAAGTGCAACGCCGAAGGACTGAAGCAGGATTGCAATATCCATTCTTATGCTCCAGTTATCGCAATAAAGCTTATCAAGCTTCATTTTTTTCATCAGGGAAATACTGTCCCTTCCCTTTATCTGAGCAAGACCCGTCAGACCCGGACGGAAGCGGTAAACCCCGTATTCAAGCCTCATTCTGTGGGCTCTAATTTCGCTTGAAATAAGCGGCCTCGGGCCGACGAAGCTCATATCCCCTTTAAGAATATTCCAAAGCTGCGGCAGCTCATCAAGGCTCGTTTTTCTTAAAATCCTGCCGACCCTTGTTATATACTGCTCGGGGTTTTCAAGCTCGCCCGTTGCACAGTTTGGGGTGTTGTTCCTCATCGTCTGGAACTTATATATCCTAAAAGGCTCTCCCCTTCTGCCGCGCCTTTCATGGCTGAAAAACACGCTCGTATCCGGAGTGAAGAAGTTTATTACGCAAATCAGTATGAAAAGCGGCGACAGAATAATCAGCGCTGCAAGCGACGCCACAATATCAAACAGCCGCTTGAATTTTATGGGCGCAAACCATTTTTTAAAAAATTCTTTCATATTAAAATTCCGTTCCAGGTTATAATCCTCATTTTCGCAATCTCAAGATATGCACACAATTTTTTAGCATTATACCATATATATATAGAATATGCAATTTTTTTACTATATTTTAATACTTTTTTAACCTAAATTAAATTTTTTATTATAAGGGCTTTTAGGAAAAAATCTTCTGCAAGAAAAAGAGCACTGAAAACCAGTGCTCTAAAAAATTATGCAATTAGTTCCTGAGGCTCGTTCGGCTCGCCGCCCAAAAGCTCGGGTGTGCTTCCAGCGCCTTGCGGATTATACGGGTTTTGACAAACGCCGTTGCTGTCAAAATAATATGTGCCGCCGTTGATTACATATGTGCCTGTAACCATTCTGCCGTTTTCAGGCTTCAGATAATACCAGTTTCCGTTAAGCTGAAGCCAACCGGTATGCATTGAGCCATCACTGTTCATATAATACCAATAGTTACCCGAATGAACCCAACCCGTTTGCATTACGCCGCTTGGGCTGAAGAAATACCAAACATTATTAACCTGCACCCAGCCTGTCTGCATAACTCCGCTTGAATTCATATAATACCAATTGCCGTTATCCTGCACCCAGCCTGTCTGCATAACTCCGTTTGAATTCAGATAATACCAGCTTCCGTTAACCTGCACCCAGCCTGTGCGCATAATTCCGTCATCGCCGAAATAATACCAGTTCCCGTTGAGAGTGCGCCATTGAACAAACATTATCCCCGCTATGTTGAAATAATATCTGTTCCCGTCAATTGTCTGCCAGCCGTGAAGCAAATTGCCGTCATTGCCGTAATAGTACGTATATGTACCGTCGTTATACCAGCCGTAATACTTTTCGGTTTCGCTGCAGCGGCTGCAGATTCGAATTCTTGATTCGCCGTTATTGCCGCTTTGCCATTCGCCCCAATTATGCCCGAGAGCCTGTACATAGCTGTCAACATACGAATCATTGCACCTTGAGCAGGTGTGCGTTGTATATCCCTGCTCTGTACAGGTGGGATCTGTAACAATGCTTTCGTAATTATGCCCGAGCGCGGGGATGATCTCCTGCGCAGTTAATACCGCCTCGCATACCAAGCAATGCGTACCCGCTGTTAAGCCCGTATCCGTACAGGTTACCGCAACCGCTTCATCATTTACAACGGTGTGTCCGAGTGCAGGGATAATCTCCTGTGCTGTCAGTACCGTATCGCATACAGAGCAATGCGTGCCCGCTGTCAAGCCCGTTTCGGTGCAAGTCGCCGCAACCGCTTCGTCATTTACGACGGTATGCCCCGGCGCAGTTATGGTTTTGTTAAACAAGGTTC